>CBKWFZ010000329.1:0-4975 GCA_966673785.1 uncultured bacterium | reverse complement strand
GGTAGCCCTGCAGGCGAAGGCGATTCCCGGCTGTCAGATTCTGGTAGCGAAGGATCGCAAAGTCGTCATGTACAAGGCATACGGTTACCATGAATACAGTGACACTGTCCGTGTTAAACGAAGTGATCTTTACGACCTGGCATCGGTGACCAAGATATCAACTACACTACCCGCTCTCATGAAGTTGTACGACGCGGGCGTCTTCAAGCTTGACGCCACGCTGGCGGACTACCTTCCAAAATTCAAACGCTCAAACAAGGCGGATATACCCATGTACGACATCCTTACACACCAGGCTCGTTTTCGTCCGTGGATACCATTTTATAGGGATATGTCCCGGAAAAATGGCAACTATAAATGGCGGACCGTAAAACAGGACTCCTCACGGCGGTTTCCAATAGCGTTGAAGCATGGCATGTACCTGCACCGGCGATATCCGGATCGGATCGTGAACGAAATTCGTAAGTCGCCGCTGGAGGCGGAAAAGAAATACCTGTATTCCGATTTCTTTTTCATCCTTGCTCCGCGCGTGGTTGAAAGTATGATCGATGAAGACTTCCAGTCGTATCTGTACAAAAACTTCTATGCCCCGCTGGGTGCGACGACGCTCACCTACAATCCGGCAGCAAAATATCCGCTGGCAAGAATTGTTCCGACGGAGCATGACTATTATTTCCGGCGCGAGCCTATTCATGGAACGGTTCACGATGAAGGCGCCATCATGCTTGGCGGTGTCTCCGGCCATGCCGGTCTGTTCGGGAATGCAAACGACCTCGCCAAGCTCATGCAGATGTATCTTGACATGGGGCAGTATGGAGGCAGGCGCTACATCGGCGAAGCGACGTTAACAAAGTGGACGACCACCCAGTTTCCGGAGAACAATAATCGGAGGGCTCTTGGATTCGACAAACCTAATCTTGTCTATAGTGGTCCTGACAACAATACCGCGAAGGATGCGAGTCCGCGAAGTTTCGGGCACACGGGCTTTACGGGAATATTTTCGTGGATGGATCCGCAGTCGGGTCTGCTGTACATATTTCTGTCGAACCGGGTGAATCCTACGCGGGAAAATACCAGGCTATACCGGCTCAACACGCGCACCGAAATTCAGCAGGCGCTGTACGATGCGATGGTTGAGAAATAGATGCGGGGGAGTTGCTTGAGGGAATGATCGCCTGTTTGTAGGGAAAGGGTTTAACCTGGAACGCTTAACAATTTTCACCGCAAAGGCACAAAGGCGCAAGGGGACGCAAGGAGAATACAGGTATTCTCTGCGGTACCTCAGCGTCCCTGTGTCTCCGCGTTTTCCTGCATTTTAAACCACTGCACGGAAAAGAAAACTTACAAGTTGACGTGCCCTTTTGCGATTTGAGTGACTTGAAACTTGAAACTTTCCCACTTGAAACTTGAAACTCTTGAAACTTGAAACTTGCTTGTGCACCTTCCCCACGCGCACCCCTTACCCCCGCAGGGGGAACAGCCGCACAGGAATGGCACACCGCATCAATTAAAATTGAAAAACCAAAAATTGAGAAATTTATATAGTATTCTCTGCGGAACCTCAGCGTCCCTGTGTCTCCGCGTTTTCCTGCATTTTAAACCACTGCACGGAAAAGAAAACTTACAAGTTGACGTGCCCTTTTGCGATTTGAGTGACTTGAAACTTGAAACTTTCCCACTTGAAACTTGAAACTCTTGAAACTTGAAACTTGCTTGTGCACCTTCCCCACGCGCACCCCTTACCCCCGCAGGGGGAACAGCCGCACAGGAATGGCACACCGCATCAATTAAAATTGAAAAACCAAAAATTGAGAAATTTATATAGTATTCTCTGCGGAACCTCAGCGTCCCTGTGTCTCCGCGTTTTCCTGCATTTTAAACCACTGCACGGAAAAGAAAACGTACAAGTTGACGTGCTCTTTCGCGATTTTTGAAACTTTCCTGCTTGAAACTTGAAACTTTCCCACTTGAAACTTGAAACTCTTGAAACTTGAAACTATTCTGCAATGAAACTATTCCGAAGAAGCTTTCTTAAACAAACAACCCTCGCCGCCGGCGCACTCGCCATGGCGCCGGTGTTTAAATCCGAAGCCGCAAAACCGAAAGGATTCTCCTTCCTGCACCTTACCGACATGCACGTGCGCCGCAAACGAAAAGGCCATGAAGGCTATCGCGCGTGTGTCGATGCGGTCAATAAAAGTCACGGCGGTGCCGACTTCGTGCTGATGGGCGGTGACCTCGCTTTCGACGGCAACTACACGGAGAAACAGGAGTTCGCTGATCAGATAGATCTGTATAAGACCATATCCGACGGTCTGAAGATGCCCTACTATAACTCCATCGGCAACCACGATGTCCTGGGCTGGAATTCGCGGCGGAAAGTGGCGGTGGACGATCCCGATATCGGCAAGAAACTGATCATGGATAAACTTGGTATGGAAAAAAGCTACTACAGCTTCAATCACAAAGGCTGGCATTTTGTGGTACTTGATTCCATTTTTCCGGTGCAGACCGATAACGGACCATCCTACAAGGCCGCGTTTGGCGATGAACAACTCGAATGGCTGCGTTTTGATCTCGGCCGGCATCACGGTATGCCTACGGTAGCCATGACGCACATTGCCGCGTTTTGTCACATCGTGCAGCAGAACGGCGACCCGAAAGGGAATTCATTGGGCGGCATGGTGGTGGAAGACACACAGAAGTTCCGGCGCGTGATCGAACGCCATAACGTGAAAGCCGTGCTTCAGGGACATAGCCATGTGCCTGAAGACTACAATTACAACGGTGTGTGGTATATCACCAGCCAGTCTGTAAGCGCAGCCTGGTGGGGCGGCAACTGGAAGGGATATCTGCCCGGCTACACCGTGTTCAACGCCAATGGCGATAAGCTGACCTGGGATAGAAAATCGTTCTCATGGGAGCATCATCTTGAACCGGAAGACGATCTCGAACGCAAACGCATCGCGGAACGTGAGGAATTTGACCGTCAGCAGGAGCGTTTGTTGAAGGAAGAAATTTCTTCATCGCGCTAGCGACATTTCCCTTATCTTTATAATAATGAGTCGTATGCAGTTTCATGGTGAATTGACAGTACGTGTAACGGAACCGCGCGAGGTAGCCGCTTCCGAACTTTATGCGACTTTACTCGAGCGGATGAACGGTGCCGATCCGCTTAACCGCGGCGTCGTCCTCTCATGTCCGCCCGGGCATCCTGGAGCTACGCTTGTTTCAACGATACGCGATCGTTTCAGCGATGCATTTACCCTGATTCTGGTAAGGCAGGATCATAACAACATTAACACGGCCTATCTGGGTCTCCGGAATGCACTTGCCGATTTCTTCCACGCGTTTTATCACTCCCAGAGCCAGGAAGAAATTCTGCTTTTCACGCGCGCGCTGAAACGGACCCTGGATGAACGGTTTGCCACGCTACTTGAGTTTGTGCCCGAAGCGGGCGCTTCGCCTGACGAGAGCCTGCGCGCCGATGCACGCGTTTTTGATATTGAGAAACAGATGCTCCCGCTCGTGCGTGAGGTGATCACATTTCTTGCAGCATACTTCCGGAAGCCGGTGTTCCTGCTCGTCGAAGATCTGCTTTGTATGGATGGTCCCGCGGTTACGCTATTGGTTCAGCTGCTCGCGGGAACGGGTCACGACGGCCTCAGCTTCGCCGGGGTTTGCCGCGCAACCCCTGGGACGGACGCAGTACGGCATCTTTTGGAAGATTTTTACGCGAAGAACGTCAGGCTGGAGTATTTGAATGTGCAGCCGGTTCCGTCGGTGGCACTGAAACAGCTGATCACCCGTGAGCTGGGCGTTGAACCGCCCGATGCTTTCGTACAGCTTTGGGAACGGTTAGGCGTACATGACCTGAACGGTGTGACGCCGCTGCTGGTCCAGGCGCGGGAGACAGGCGTGCTGGAGATAGCCGGTGATGCAGTCCGATGGGATCCGGTGCGGATTGAAAAGCTCGTCGCCGATGAGCACCGCGAGACGTTGCGGCTTCGCTGGGAACGATTGTCAGCTAAAGGAAGATCGTTCATGGTTGTTGCAGCGTGCTGCGAACTCGATGAACGCGTGCTTCTTGAATGGCTTGGCGGTGACGACAAAGGACTCGAAGACCTGATACGCGAGGCAACAATCAATCAACTGCTGACGCGCGATGATGGAAGACTCAGGTTCCTTTCCGCCAGCGTCAGGGATATGGTACTGAGGACAGCGACTCCGTACGAAAGATCCCGGACACACTATACCATTGCCCGCATCCTGTATGCGCGCGCCGGCGATCGCGATGTGAGAACGCTTACCGATCACTTCAATGAGGCGCTGCAACTGGTTCGGGAAAATAATGAACACCAACTATGTGCTGCCCTTAATATTTCCAGTGGCGACGCCAGCGCGGGTCAGGGATTGCTTGCCCGCGCCAGACATTATTACACAATCGCAGCCGAGCTCTACAGTGAACTGCCCTGGCCGGAGGTAGGGGATGCGTTGACTGCGGCGTACGAGAAGCTTGCGCGCCTTGAATATCAGGCCGGCGAATACGATTCGGCGGAGCATGCAGTAGATTTCCTGCTCGACAACGTTGAAGACGTCATTCGCCGGTCATCGCTTTATGAGCTGAAGATCACGATCAACAACCGCCTGGGCCGCTACCGGAAAGCCGTGCTCGTACTGCAGGAAGCATTGGGCGAACTTGATGTGGAAATGCCGCTGGAGGATGAGAAGGTCGATGATGCTGTCGCGGCGCTGACGTCAAAGCTCGAAGGCGAACCACATATCGGCCACAACCAGGTTCCGGTTCAGACGATCATCCACCAGAAGGCTATACGCAAGCTGCTTTTCGTCGGTGGCATGAGTCTTCACCATGCGTCCTCGCGGTTAATGACCTGGGGCGCGCTTCAGATCATCCACCGCTCCGGCGACGACCTTGCAGCGGGTGAAAAAGCAATCGGTTTTGTCGTTTATGGTC
>CBKWFZ010000328.1:0-5003 GCA_966673785.1 uncultured bacterium | reverse complement strand
ACAGGTCAAATCGCGAAACAATTCAGCCTAAATCAGATCGGGTTCTGGTTCCTCTTCTTCCTTTCTCCCCTCGATTTTTACCTTTGCAGTGTTGTCGTCAATATCGAGATCGATCAACAGATGGTTTGGGTCGATGCCTGCACGGGTTGGCGGTTCGCTGACAGTTACAGTTATCCTCTGCGCCCCGCTGTGGACTTTATGTTTTTGCAGATACAATACGTTCGTCTTTGACTTGCCGTTTATCGGTGGCCCGTAAACACCGATTTCAATCCAATCGTCCATAGGAACGGGTGTTTCATTCCCCACGCTGTCGACCGTAACTTTACTTGCGCTCACTTCCAATGTTACCTGCCAGAGGTTTTCTCCGGTCTGCCGTGCATCTATTTGCGTGGCTTTTAAATCCCAGAAAGTATTGGCTGCGAACAGGTCATGCAGAACGTATCTTAACGAGTCCGGTGTAACGGCTTGCAGCTCCTTGTAAAGATCGCGTGTTGTAGGCAGCGGAGGCTCGGGTTTGTTCTTCTGTAGAAGACGCCGCATGGCCATGTTTACACTATCTTTTCCAATGTAATTTCGCAGTGCATAAAGTGCGAACGGACCTTTCCGGTAATTCATGAACCTATTGTTGGCGCGAAGCAACGGGGGTGCTGCACGTGAACGCGGGACTTCATACTCCTGACGCATCTGCGAGAGATACATCACCAGGTGATCATATCCCAGCGTCTCCTCGACAACCTGCATTGCTGAGTACGTCGCGAAGCTTTCAACAAGCACGCCCGATCCTTCCACCGCTGCAGGAGCAAGCTGGAAGCCCCACCATTGGTGCGCAACTTCGTGGGCCATGATATGGTAGGGGAGATCAAGGCCAGTTGGTGTCGGATTCATGAGTGAATAGCCTTCCGAATAGTCGATTGTCATTGCTTCTGCATGCATTCCGCGACCGGGTCCCGGTTTTTCGATGACCCGAAATTGATTGTAGGGGTAAGGCCCAAATTCCCTTGAATAAATTGAGAGTGACGCCTTGACGCTTTTCATCATGCGATCAACATTCTCGTGATGCGCGGGATGATGATATATCTGAATCGTAACAGGCTTGCCTTTAGTTGAATCTGCTGCACCATTTACCGCTGACGATTGATGCGGAAACCAAATGGATTCGGCCACTGCATACCGCGCGGAAAAGAATGCGAATTCTTTTGTAATTGGCGCTTGCGAGGCATAATGAAAATATTTCCGTCCGTTCTCACTCCAGGTACGCTGAAGATCCCCTGGCGCAATGGCAATTTGATCGGCTGATGTACCTACCACAGCTTCAAAGTTCATTGGCGTAGCGTGTCTCGCATCATTGTGCTCAGCAATATCGTCAAGCAAAGCGCGCTCCGGTCGCGGTGGTAATCCATACTTTTCACGCTCTGGCGCACTCCGTAACTGACGATCTGAGTCGTATCCGATAATTGGCATCCAATCGTTGCTGTCTATATGACTTCCATTAGCCACCACCGAGGTTTCGATTCCATGATTGCTGATTCCCTTTTGCCTGATATCCAGATCAAAGCTCATTTGAATGGCGTCGCCTGGTGCTAATGGTTTCTTCAGTGAATAGATCAGGTAGCCGTGTTCCTCGTCGATTGCGGCAGGAGTTGCAGTCCTATTGAACGAGACGTTTTTAATCAGTCGGCCCGGAACAAGGGAAAAGTGAAGCGTATCGATTATTTTGTTGCTGCGATTGACCAGATGATAGCTTGCATGCATGTCAGCTTCGCCGCGCTCGGGATAGATCTCTACGTTAAGTTTTGTTCCAGCCAATATCGGTTGCGTTGTATGTTCATATTTGGCATAGCGCCGTTCATATTCTGCACGCATCTTCGCGCGTTGTTCGTAGCCTTTAAAATCGTTAAGGATATTAATGTTGTAAAAGAGATAGGCCGCCGTTGTTACCAGTAATATTCCTGCAACGCCAAGGGCGATGCGTTGTCTTGCGAACCGGTTCTTTGCCAGCTCAAATCTTGATTTAAATCCATTTTCCTTACTGCGTACCCAGGCGAGGATGGAGATAACAGCAATGAAAATACTCCACGATGTCCAATAAAGCTTGAACCAAAGCCAGGGCTTGATGAAAGGTCCAAACCCCAACATATCACCAAATGACCAACCGGTATCCGAGGCGAAAATCAGCATCTTATGTTCGACGCCGAGCATCGATGCATACAAAATAAAACCGTAGAAAAAGAAAGCGACAATATGCCCGACATACTTTTGATTGACTAAGACATGGATCGAAAAGACAAGCGCTGCGAATAGCAGATAATTGGTAAACTGAATTCCAAAGAGCGCTTTGATATAAACACTTAATTCGAACAACCAACTTTCCGGTTTGTACCCCATTACGAACTGATTGATGATCCCCGACGCCATTATCATACCAACCCATGTTGCAATGATCAAAGCGAGACCAGCAAACTTCCCGATGAACATAACAGATTCACGAACTGGCGATGTGTCCGTTAGTTCATTCAGTCCGGCTTCACGTTCGCGCCAAACGAGCTCGCCAGCATAGAATATTGTTAGTAAAGGAATAACAACCCACTGGGTTTTAAAACTTCCAAGCGAGGGAGTCAGTATCCGTAATACTTCCTGTGTGCGGGCAATAAAAGGTACGTTGTACCATTGCATGTATTCAGTTGCAAACAAGCCCGTTCCAAGCGCGAGCAGTCCTACGATGGTAAGGCCGGCGCGGGTGCCGGCAATTGTTCTGAAAGATGCGAACGCGATCGCAAGGGTTTGAGCTACACCAGATTTAAAGCCGAAGGTCGGTTTGATCGAGGTACCCCTGTAACTGCCTTCTCCCTCTATCGACTCCAGGGCTGTCTCTGAAACGCTATCAATTTTCTTACGCCTGACCTTTGAATTTTTCGGAATATTGTGACCGATTTTAAATCGCCAATAGCCGTAAACGAATGTGATTGCGGCGATACAAAACCAAACAATGCGATTCCAAAGCCAGCTTCCTTTTAATGCAATCAGACGCGTGTTTTTGTCAATCGGAGTCCAGCCGTCCATTTCTGCAATGAGGCTTGTACCCAGCAGATCCATCATGCTTCCGATGGTTTTCCATTCGATCGCGAATCGAACGGTGGTGCCAGCAAATTGCGAAAAGAATATGATGACGATGCTGGCGATGTAGCTCGCGATTGCCCGGCGGCTAAGCGCTGCAGATGTAAACTGAATCGCGGTAGTAACGAGGACGGTTGGAAATGCAAGAAACGCAAAGTTCGTCAACCAGGATGTTACCCGGAAGGGGCCCAAAGACATTGCCTTCAAACTTGGACCATATAGCGAAAGCGCGAATCCGGCGTACAACATCGACAACATCAATGTGTTTATTGCTAACGCGGCGAGAAACCGCGCGCCAAGAAATGCTCCCTTGCTAACCGGCAAGGTGTAACTGATCGGGTGCATCCGTGTGCTTACATCACGCGTTGCAGCGTCACCGGCAACAGCTCCGCCGATCACCAGCCAGATGACACTTCCCATGACTGTGAAGAATGCGATTGTTCCCGGGGCGTTAAGGTTCGTCCCGTCTGAAAGCGTCACCATCCGCAGAATGAAAAAGCCGAATACTGGAAAAAGCACCAGCAACAACCACGTGGAAAAGTGCCTGAGTTGATATCGAAACTCGAAGCCAAAAATTTGTGCAAACTTCATCTAGATTTCGGCTTTAGAAGATTGAAAATTATTCTGACCTGCCATTACGCTGAAATAGACATCCTCTAAATCTGGCTCGGTTAGCTCAAAACCACCACCAGGATTGCCTTCGTGGCAGACGTGGACCACTGTTTTACCGCTGAGAAGTTTAGTAGATATGATTTTTTGTTCCCGTTCCAGTTGCGGCAATGCACCTTTATCAACCACCTTACGCCAGATCTTTCCTTTCAATGCATTCATCGCTTCGATGGGCTTTGCTTCGTGCAGGATCTGACCTTTATTGATGATCGCCATTCGTGTACACAATTCGCTAACGTCTTCGACGATGTGCGTTGAGAGCAGGACGACACTATTTTCTCCAAGCTCGCTAAGCAGATTTAGAAAACGAACTCGTTCAGCGGGATCCAAACCAGCCGTTGGCTCGTCGACAATCATCAGCTTCGGATTACCTAGCAATGCGACAGCTACGCCAAATCGTTGGCGCATGCCGCCGGAGTAGCCACCTAACTTTTGTTTCCGGACATCCCAGAGATTTGTCTTTCTAAGAAGGGCTTCGACAACTTCGCGGCGGGCGTTCCGTGTGTTTATACCTTTTAAGATCGCAAAATGGTCCAGTAGATTTTCAGCGCTCACTTTCGGATAGACGCCGAATTCCTGGGGCAGGTAGCCAAGCGTTTTCCGGACTTCGTGCTTATCTTTAATAACGTCCATAGAGTCGAGGAAGATCTGTCCCTCATCAGGCTCCTGCAACGTTGCCAGTATGCGCATAAGGGTGGATTTTCCGGCTCCATTTGGCCCAAGAAGGCCGTACATGCCCGAGGGAATTTCAAGTGATATATTCTTCAGTGCCTGGACGCCGTTTGCGTAGGTTTTCGAAATGTTGCTGATCTGAAGTGCCATCTTGCCGGTCTGTGATGTGATATTATTGGTGGGTCAAAGATAACCAAAGTACTTTGAAAACGAAAGTGCGATGGGAAGGATATTTTTTGCTTGTATTATACCAGCCAATATCCGGAAATGGGATAGGCTAACTTTGTAAACAAGATGGAGCCACCAGATGAGAACACAGTATTCGAATGATGTTGTTCGGGTCGTGAGCGAGGCGAGAAACGCCATAAACCTTATTGGTAGTACGCTCACAACGTAGAAATGGCGGGTGAGTTTGACATGGAGGTTTATCGGCAGTTGTCGACGGGAATAGCGTTCCGCCAAATTTGTCGTCCCCGGATGCAACTTTGACCCTCGCCTGGGCGTCTTTTACAAAATAACGGCCCGTATGATCAGAAACTATATCAAAA
>CBKWFZ010000327.1:0-5004 GCA_966673785.1 uncultured bacterium | reverse complement strand
ACAAAGTATCCTGGTCGAAGTACAGCGAGCTGCAGGGAAGTGCCATTCTGGTGCTTGTGGCTTCTGCCATTTTCGCATTGGTAATTGGTGGGATCGACTGGGTCTTCAAGACCGGTGTGCAGTGGTTCTATAAAGAAGTATTTTAAATAAGAGGGTATGGGCGAGCTGAAATGGTATGTTCTCAGGGTCGTCAGTGGCCAGGAAAAGAAGGTGAAATCTTATCTGGAGACTGAGATCGAACGCTCAAAGCTTGCTGAATTCATTCCGCAGGTCTTGATCCCCTCTGAAAAAGTATATGAAATGAGAAACGGGAAGAAGCGTGTTCGTGAGCGCAACTTTTTTCCGGGTTACGTTCTCATCTCAGCGGATCTCTCGCACGGAGAAGCTTATCATGCCGTGAATAGTATTCCCGGTGTAATCGGCTTCCTCGGAAACAACGGCACCGGGGCTTCCAAGGATCCCGTACCTCTTCGTCAATCAGAGGTTAACAGGATTCTCGGTAAAGTTGATGAGATTGACGAACTCGAGGAAAAACTCGAGACACCATTTATAAAAGGCGAATCCGTGAAAGTAATGGACGGACCATTCAGCGGATTTACCGGAACGGTTGAGGAGATTTTTGAAGACAAGAAGAAACTCAACGTAATGGTGAAAATTTTCGGCCGGAACACACCGGTTGAACTTAGTTACATGCAGGTTGAAAAGCTAGATTAAGATAACAATGGCAAAGCAAATTATTGGTTATCTGAAATTACAGGTAAAGGGTGGTCAGGCAAATCCGGCACCTCCGATCGGGCCGGCATTGGGTTCCAAAGGTCTTAACATCATGGACTTTTGTAAGCAATTCAATGCCCGTACGCAGGACAAGCCAGGACAAGTATTGCCGGTGCTCATCAGCATCTATAACGACAAGTCATTTGATTTCGTTATCAAGACCCCGCCCGCTGCCGTGCTGATTTTAGACGCCGCGAAAAAGCAAAAAGGCTCAGCGGAACCGAACCGTCAGAAGGTAGGTTCCATCACCTGGGATCAGGTAAAAACAATTGCAGAAACAAAGATGCCGGACCTCAACGCATTCCGTGTTGAGTCTGCCATGAAGATGGTGGCCGGTACTGCAAGAAGCATGGGTATTACAGTATCAGGAACTCCCCCTTGGGAAAAATAAGAACAGCGATGGCGAAAATTTCTAAGAACAGAAAAGCAGTCCTTGCGAAGTTCAATCTGGACAAGGAGTATTCACTCGAAGACGCTACGAAGATGCTGAAGGAGATTTCCTTCACGAAGTTTGATGCGTCGGTTGACCTTGACATCAGACTGGGAGTTGATCCCAAGAAATCTGACCAGATGGTCCGGGGAGTTGTATCTCTACCACATGGTATTGGTAAGACGGTTCGCGTACTGGTTCTCTGCACGCCTGACAAAGTTCAGGAGGCAAAAGACGCTGGTGCCGATCACGTAGGTCTGGATGACTTCATTCAGAAAATCGAAGGTGGGTGGACAGATATCGATGTGATCATCTGTACGCCGACTGTTATGGCAAAAGTGGGTAAGCTCGGTAAGGTACTGGGACCCCGCGGATTGATGCCAAATCCAAAATCAGGAACTGTTACGCTCGAAGTCGGTAAAGCCGTGAAAGAAGTAAAAGCGGGTAAAATCGACTTCAAAATTGATAAACAAGGTATCATCCATGTCGGCATTGGAAAAGCTTCCTTCCCCGCGGACAAAATCCGCGACAATGCTACAGAAATGATCCATGTGGTGTCAAAGCTAAAACCGGCCTCTGCGAAGGGAACGTACTTCAAAAGCATTACGATCTCTACTACAATGAGCCCCGGAATTTCCGTTGACACGAATTCGATTGCTGGCATTTAAGACAAAAACACATGACCAGAGAAGAAAAAGCACAGATCATTGAAGAGCTTTCAGAGAAGTTTGCCAACAACGCCCACTTCTATATTACCGATGCCAGCGGGTTCACCGTGGCACAGGTAAATAGTTTCAGAAGGCTGTGCTTCAAAAGCGGTATCGAGTATAAGGTGTACAAAAATACCCTTATCAAGAAAGCGCTCGAGAAGCAGGAAGGTACGGACTATTCTCCCTTGTTTAAGACACTTAAAGGTTTTTCAGGCGTGATGTTTTCCAAAGAAACGGGGAACACACCGGCGAAGATCCTCAGGGAATTCCGTATCAAGCTTGAAGGTAAGCCCGTTCTGAAGGCGGCTTCGATCAACTCAGACCTCTTTATTGGGGATGAGAACCTTATTATGCTGAGTGAGCTGAAATCCAAGAACGAGCTCATCGGCGACGTTATCGCATTGCTGCAATCTCCTGTGAAGAATGTTCTCTCGGCTCTCTCGAGCAGTAAGAACACCGTTGCAGGGTTGGTTAAAGCACTTGAAGAACGTGGATCAAAATAATTGTCTAACAAAAAGAACTTATTAAACTTTACGAAAATGGCTGATATTAAAGCACTTGGTGATCAACTTGTTGAGCTCACTGTTAAAGAAGTAACAGAACTCGCTTCTTACCTGAAGGAAACCTACGGCATCGAGCCTGCTGCTGCTGCAGTTGTTGCTGCTGGTCCTGCTGCTGGTGCTGCCGGTGGCGCTGCTGCCGCTGAGAAAACTAACTTTGATGTGGTATTGAAAGCTCCCGGAGCGAATAAACTTCAGATCGTGAAACTGGTGAAAGAACTTACCGGTCTTGGCCTGAAAGAAGCTAAGGACATGGTGGACGGCGCACCTAAGACGATCAAGGAAGGTCTTCCCAAGGACGAGGCTGAAAACCTCAAGAAGCAACTCATCGAGGCTGGCGCTGAAGTCGAGTTGAAGTAATTCTGAAGACGAAGGGTATCGTCTTACAGCTTCGCTTAGACCCCGTTGTCTTTCCCGATCCTGCAAAACAGGGTTGTGGGACGGACGGGGTCTATTCCCATTTATACCCAAAATAACGAATTTCAAATTTTGTGTTCCGACTTCGTTCCACCAGCAGCAAAAGTCACCCGAAGTTTGAAACACCGGAATCTGAAATTGATTTCGCCGTCCAGGATTCAGAACTTAAACGTTAAACAACCTTGACAAAGAAGAACATAAACGGAAGAATCGACTTCTCATCAATTGAGAGAGTGATTGACTATCCAGATTTTCTGGACTTACAGCTCCAGTCCTTCAAAGATTTCCTGCAAATCGAAACCCCGGCTGAGAAAAGACAAAACGAAGGTCTTTACAAGGTTTTCGCGGAGAACTTTCCTATCAGTGATTCCCGCGAGAATTTCGTGCTTGAGTTTGTCGATTATACCATCGATCCTCCGAAATACTCCGTCGATGAATGCATCGACCGCGGATTGACTTTTTCCGTACCGTTAAAGGCGAAGCTGAGACTGACCTGTAACGACGAAGACAACGAGGATTTCGAAACGATTGAGCAGGAAGTGTTCCTCGGTAATATCCCGTATATGACCGAGAAAGGATCGTTCGTGATCAATGGCGCTGAGCGCGTGATCGTTTCACAGCTGCACCGGTCGCCAGGCGTGTTCTTTGCCATGAGCAAACACACGAACGGTACCAAACTCTATTCAGCTCGTATCATTCCTTTCAAAGGTTCATGGATCGAGTTTGCCACCGATGTCAACGCCGTCATGTACGCATACATCGACCGCAAGAAGAAATTCCCGGTGACAACATTGCTTCGTGCAATCGGCTACGGATCTGACAAAGATATTCTCGATCTCTTCGGACTTTCCGAAGAAGTTGAGGCGAACAAGAATACCCTTAAGAAAACTGTTGGCCGTAAGCTCGCAGCAAGGGTTCTTAAAACATGGACGGAAGACTTCGTGGATGAAGATACCGGGGAAGTCGTTTCGATCGATCGTAACGAGGTGTTGCTTGAGCGCGACCACACGATCGAAGCGGAAGACGTTGACGTGATACTTGAATCCGGCGTGAAGTCAATCATCCTTCACCGCGATGATATCAACATCTCGGATTACAACATCATTTTCAATACACTGGCCAAGGATACTTCCAACTCCGAAAAAGAGGCTGTTGAGTACATCTATCGCCAGCTGAGAAATACCGAAGCGCCGGACGAGCAGACAGCACGTGATATTATTCAGAGCCTGTTCTTCAGTGAGAAGCGCTACGACCTCGGTGAAGTTGGACGTTACCGGATCAATAAGAAACTCGGTCTCGATATCAGCTCTGATCAGCGCGTCCTCACCAAGGAAGATATCATCCTTATTGTTAAATACCTCATCGGTCTTATCAACTCCAAAGCCCTGATCGACGATATCGATCACCTTAGCAACCGGAGGGTAAGAACAGTTGGTGAGCAGCTTTACTCGCAGTTTGGCGTTGGTCTGGCCCGTATGGCGCGGACCATCAAGGAAAGAATGAACGTACGCGATAATGAAGACTTCAAGCCCGTTGATCTGATCAACGCGCGTACGCTGTCTTCTGTCATCAATTCGTTCTTTGGAACGAACCAGTTGTCGCAGTTTATGGACCAGACGAACCCGCTCGCGGAAATTACGCACAAGCGCCGCATGTCGGCACTCGGGCCAGGTGGTCTTTCGCGTGAACGCGCAGGTTTCGAGGTTCGTGACGTTCACTATACGCACTACGGACGTCTTTGTACGATTGAAACTCCCGAAGGTCCGAACATCGGTCTCATTTCATCGCTTTGCGTGCATGCAAAGGTGAATAAGATGGGATTCATCGAGACACCTTACCGCAAGGTTGAAGGTGGCAAGGTTAAGGTAAAAGACCCGGTAGTATTCCTTACGGCAGAAGAAGAGGATACCAACTACATCGCCCAGGCGAAGGTTCCTATCTCGAACTCCGGTGACTTCGAGGTGGAAAAGCTCAAGGCACGTTTTGAAGGAGACTTCCCGGTTGTTGAACCGAAGGATCTCAAATACATGGATGTTGCTCCGAACCAGATCGTTTCGGTGGCCGCGTCGCTGATCCCCTTCCTTGAACACGACGATGCGAACCGCGCGTTGAT
>CBKWFZ010000326.1:0-5008 GCA_966673785.1 uncultured bacterium | reverse complement strand
TGAAACGTTCTGCGAAGTCATGAACACACTGCGAACATTTCGTGATCAGATGGATGAGGTCGTTTCGTGTGTTTCGCCGCCCGCACGGATAATCTCGCTTGTACCCTCTCAGACGGAGTTGCTCGCGTTCCTGGGACTTGATGCCCATGTCGTGGGAATTACGAAATTCTGCGTACACCCAAATGAATGGTATCAAACAAAGACAAAGATTGGCGGAACCAAACAATTCGACTTTTCGCGAATCGCGTCCCTTGATCCCGATCTTATCATCGGTAACAAAGAGGAGAATTACCGTGAGGGTATTGAAGCGCTTAAAACAAAGTATCCGGTATGGATGAGTGATATATCTTCGTTGGATGATGCGCTGCGCATGATCCGTCAATTAGGTGATATTACGAAGACATTCGTGAAAGCCGATGAACTGGCCGGCGAAATCGAAATGTCATTCTCTGAAAAACTATTCAGTCAACGCGTGCTCTATTTGATCTGGAGGAATCCATGGATGGCTGCCGGTCAGGGTACGTTTATCGATGATGTGTTATTGCGTGTCGGGTTTACCAACGTTGTCAATGACTGGCGCTATCCGCAATTGTCACCCGAACAGATGAAGTCATTGGATCCGGACCTGATATTCCTGTCTTCCGAGCCGTTTCCGTTTCGCGAGAGGCACCTTCCGGAAGTTCAGCGATTATTTCCACGGTCGAAAATACTCAACGTTGACGGAGAAATGTTTTCCTGGTATGGAAGCCGGTTACGCTATGCGTACGCCTATTTCAGGCGCCTTCCACTGTAATGCCGCAGCTCTTCAGATCGTTCCAGAAATTCGGATACGACTTCTTCACTACCGACGGACTCTCTATCGTTACATCCATGAGCGTAGCCAGCGGTGCAAAAGCCATTGCCATGCGGTGATCCTTGTATGTATTGAATGAAGCCGCTTCCGGCAATCCGGATGATGGAATAACACGCCAATGTGCCGGGTCGTCTTCAATAAGATCTGCTCCGATTTTTTGCAGTTCCGCCTGCAGTGCTGCGATACGATCTGTTTCTTTGATCCGGAGGCTCTCAAGTCCGGTGAAAAATCCCATCACTCCTTTTGCCGCGCAAACCACCGCGACCGTTTGCGCGAGGTCCGGACAATCGGTGAAGTCGAATTTAAGTTCGTTTACTCCACCCGATTTAACGAGATGAAGCATGTTTTCTTTCATCTCGGCGGCGACGCCCAGCGACGTCATGATCCTTCTTATCGCGCTGTCACCCTGTATGGAAGGAATGGAGAGTTTCGGAAGAACGATGTGTGCCTCACGCGCCAGCGCGGCAAAGGCGAACCAGTAACTTGCCGCTGACCAGTCAGACTCAACAAAAAAGTTAGCCGGCTTATAAGACTGGTGCGGAATGTCAATCTTGTTACCACGGAAGGAGGCGCTGGCGCCAAAGTGTTTCATGATAGCGGCGGTCATCTCGATGTATGGCCTGCTACCTATCCGGCCGGTTAATGTCAGTTCGAGTCCCTCGGGGAGGATCGGTGCGATCATCATAAGGGCCGAAATGTACTGGCTGCTGACATCTCCGCGAATGGACAGCGTGCGTGTACGCTGTTGGTTGAACCCGCGGATAACGACGGGTGGAAATCCCTCATTTTCGGAATACGCGATGTCCGCACCTAATGAACGTAAGGCTTCGACCAGAATTCCGATCGGGCGTTCTTTCATGCGCGCCGTACCCGTTAAGGTCTTGTTTTGATTCCTGGCAGCAAAGTATGCTGTAAGAAAGCGCATCGTTGTTCCCGCATCCTCTACGTCGATAATCGGTTCATGGGATGAGATACGGTTGAACATTAATTGCGTATCGTTCGCATCCGAAAGGTTGTCGATAGTCGCCTTGTTGCCTGCGAGGGCATTGATGATAAGAGCCCGGTTCGCTATGCTCTTTGAAGCTGGCAACAAGTTTGCAGTACCCGATACTACCGGGGAGTGTCTGAGAACCATGATCGCTGATTGGCTTGACATATGGGACGGCTAAAATAGGTCTTGCGAGATATTTTTTCAGTCCACTGAAACAAATAGTCAGAAAAAAAAGTTAATTTATTATATGATACCACTACGAAAACTTACACTCGGACTTAGCCTGGCTTCCGGCGCTTTGCTCACTGCATGGTTGCTAACGGGTGATCGCAAGCAAAAGACTCGTTCCTTCCTTGTTAAAGGAACTGAAAACATCCGCAAGTCTTTAAAGACTGAGCGTGGTGAATTTGACGATTCGGAAGTACACTACATCTGAATTGATGTGTAGTATGCGAGAGCAGATTTCACTTCGTCTTTACTGATCTCAACATCCAGCCGGGCTTTTCCGATACCTTCGGGAAGCACGCAGAGGATACGTTGCCCCTTATTCTTTTTATCCTGAACGGTTAGCATTGCTGCAGCTTCAATATCCTCATTAGTCATATCCACTTTCCTGAAGTAGCGCAGAATACACGCATCGATTTCCTCCTGTTGTTCCTTCGCGACAAGTCCGCGCTCCCGTGCGATCCACGTTTCGGCCACGAGCCCGATCGCAATGGCCTCCCCATGCAGGAGGGGTCTTCCTGTCTTCAGCATATGGCTCTCAACTGCATGACCGATCGTGTGGCCTGCATTAAGAATTTTTCGTATCCCTTTCTCTGTTGGATCCTCAACGGTAATTCTGGCTTTGAATTCGACGGAGTGTCTGATGAGGGTATCCCAATCCTGCTCTTCGAGTCGCCTGGTGGTTATTTGTCTCCACATTTCAGCGTCGGAGATCAGGCAATGTTTCAGAACCTCGGCAAACCCTGATCTCAACTCCGGATGCGGGAGGGTAGCCAGAAAGCCACTGTGCAGCAGGGTCAAAGCAGGTTGTTGAAAAACCCCGATGTGATTCTTGAAGGTCAGAAAATCAACACCGAGTTTCCCGCCGATGCTGGCGTCTACCTGGGCAAGCAAGGTCGTTGGTATTAGCACAAAATCGATTCCGCGCTTGTATGTCGCGGCGCAGAAGCCGCCCATATCACCCAGTACGCCGCCGCCAACTACTACGAGTAGGGCATGACGGTCCAGGGCGAGTTGAGTCATTTCATTCCAGATCCGCTCGCATGTTGTGAGCGTCTTGTTCCGCTCGCCGCTTTCAACCTCGATTACGTGTTCGGTGCAAGCTGGTGGGAGCAGGGGCAGGCAATGGACTTTTGTGTTTTCGTCGACCAGCGTCACAACGGTGCTGTAGTGCCGGTTTTGAACAAACCGGGTAAGGGTATCGGCCGGGCTATCGGTGAACAAGACGTTGTCTGGAAGCATCACTATCGGATTGAAAGGGCGAAAGTTAAAGGCATGTGGCGCAGATTCCAAGTGAGAAGACGTCCCGCAATCACAGCGTCTGCAATTATCTTTATAAAGATCCGGCTAACAATTGTTTGTTGCATATATTTGCGCGACCTGAACTGAGTATGGAAGCTTCGCCGAAAATTTCGTTTGATGATACCGCCGTCGCATTTACGTATAAGTCCGATGCGGCGCTGAAGAAAGCCAATTTCATTTTTACACTGGTGAATCACCCGTGGATGTCGTCGCTTGCAACGGGCGCTGTGAAGCTAGCTTTGAAATCCGGACTGCCAGTTGAAGGGATTATCCGGAAGACTGCTTTCAGTCACTTCTGCGGTGGCGAGAGTATCGGAACAAGCGAACCCGTTATCCAGGCGCTGTGGCGTCATGGCGTGTCGACCATCCTCGATTATTCCGCCGAGGGCGAATGCACCGAAGAAGGGTTTGACCGGACACTGGAAGAAACACTTCGGATTGTTAATAAGGCGAAGAACTCGCCCGAGATACCGTTTGCTGTTTTCAAACCGTCGGGTCTGGCCTCAGTGGAGATCCTCGAGAAAGTTCAAAACAAGGAAGAGCTGAGTGCGGAAGAAAAACGGTCTTTTGGCAGAATACGCGACCGATTTTTCGCCATTTGTGAGGCGGGTCACAAGAACGATGTACCCGTTCTGATCGACGCTGAGGAAACCTGGATCCAGGATCCGATCGATAGCCTCGTATATGAGATGATGGAGCGCTTCAACAAGGAAAAAGCGATCGTGTTCAACACATACCAACTCTACCGTACCGCCGGCTTGCGAAACCTTCGCGAAGCTCACCATCTGGCGACGATGCATAATTACTACCTGGGTGCGAAGCTTGTCCGCGGGGCTTACATGGAGAAGGAGAGAGCGCGCGCCGAAGAAATGGGTTACGCCAGCCCGATACATCCCGACAAAAAAGCCACTGATGACTCGTTCAATCAGGCGCTGATGTTCTGCCTTGATAACAAACAGCGCATTACGACACTGTGCGGTTCTCATAACGAATACAGCAACTACTTTCTGACCGTTCTGATGGAGAAACATGGCCTGAAGCCGAATGACCGTCGCGTTTGGTTTTCGCAGCTATATGGCATGAGTGATAACATTTCGTTCAATCTCGCCAAAGCCGGCTATTGTGTGGCCAAATATGTACCCTATGGTCCGATAAGGTCAGTTATGCCTTACCTGCTTCGAAGAGCAGAAGAAAATACGTCAGTCGCCGGTCAGAGCAGCCGCGAGCTCACCCTGATCCGAAAGGAGCTGAAACGCCGGCGCGCATAGTTCCGTGCACGATATTGCGGCTTCCTTTTCTCCACATTTAGCGTATTTTTGCCAAAATTTTAAATATGCAACTAAGCGAACAGGAACTTTTCCGGCGCCAGAGCAAAGCCGAACTTGAGAAGCTGGGAATTAATCCATACCCTGCGGATCTGTTCGAGGTGAACGCGAACAGTGCGGACATCCTGGAGAATTATCCGCGAACCAAACTCGATTACAAGGATGTATCCCTGGCCGGAAGAATCATGAGCCGGCGCATCATGGGAAATGCATCTTTCGCCGAATTGCAGGATGAGAAGGGCCGAATCCAGATCTACGTGCGTCGGGATGATATTTGTCCGGGTGAGGACAAAACGCTCTATAACACAGTCT
>CBKWFZ010000325.1:0-5030 GCA_966673785.1 uncultured bacterium | reverse complement strand
GGCTCCTCGTCGTTGATCATTGGGAGAAATACCTCGCCGGTGTGGGCTTCGGAATTGTAATAATCCATACTGTCACAGGTAAGCCCGCCCATATTTACCTTGTGGTATGGATCGTCCCATTTGTTGATAGCGAGCAGTACGTATTTCTGGTTCAATCCCCAGGCGTCGGGCAGATGGGTGATAAACGAACCGTCGATCATGTACCAAAGCTCCTTGTCGTTCTGAAGTTTCTGGTCGATGACGTTATACAGGACCGCCCCGCTTTCGCCGACGGTGTAGCTTCCGAATTCGGTGAAAATGTTTGGAACAGGAACGTTATTCTTGTCGCAGATCCACTTTACATTTTCCACGATCTGTTCGATCATATAACGGTAGTCATAGTGGAACGTCAGCGATGTTTTGATGGGAAATCCGCCACCGATATCGATCGAGTCGAGGGTGTCGCAGATCTTCCGCAGCTCGCAGTATTTGAAAACGAAACGGCTTAGTTCGCTCCAGTAGTATGCGGTGTCCTTTATGCCCGTGTTGATGAAGAAATGGAGCATCTTCAGCGTTGCTCTTTGGCTGGTTTCTATTTTTTCCTTGTAGAAGTTGTTGATGTCGCTGTAGCGGATACCAAGGCGCGACGTATAGAACTCAAACTTTGGCTCTTCATCGGCGGCAACCCGAATGCCGAGCTGGTACGGCACCTTTACGTCCTTTTCGTACGCGTCGATTTCCCCCATCTTGTCAAGGATGGGAATACAATTATGGAAGCCGTCGTTGAGCAGATCGGTGATGTAGCCGGTGTACCGGGGCATCTTGAAACCGTTGCAGATGATGTATGTGTCTTTCGTGATCTTGCCTTTCTCGTAGAGGGATCGGACGATCGGAATATCAAACGATGATGAGGTTTCTATGTGTACGTCCTTGTTTTTCAAGGCCTCCTCGAGCACGAAGGAAAAATGTGACGATTTCGTGCAGTAGCAGTACGTGTAGGTACCCTTGTACTTGAACTTTTCGATCGCACTGTTGAAAGTGGCCTGAACGAACCGGATATTCTCGCTGATGCGCGGCAGGTAGGTTAACTTAAGGGGAGTTCCGTACTGCTTTATGATGTCCATCAGGGGCACGTCATTGAACAGCAATTCATGTTCCCGGACTTTAAATTCTTTCTGAGGAAACTCGAAGGTCTGCTCAATCAGTTCACGGTAACTCTTCATCTAGGCCTAAAAACGTTTTTCGTTGTGTAAATACGGTAAAAAACCTGAGCGCGTTAAAAGTTTGTTCCCGTTCCGAACAGAAACGGGCTGATATTAGTTTAGCTAGTAACGCTTTTTACAAAGGAGTGCAATATTGGGATAAATTTGCCATCTTTGCAATAATCCAAAAGAACGCATGAACAATCGTTTTTCCTGCCTGATTGCTCATTTTTTGCCGGAACTCTAACGGCGGGCAGGAACTACATTTCTTCTTCGTGCTGTCCTCCCCAATTGTTGAAAGTATTGATATATAAACGCATTAGTCGTGAAAGAGCTAAAGATCATAGAAGTTAAATCCGAAATCGGTGCCGGAACGCGCGGCGCAAGTCTGGGCGTGGAGGCTATCAAGATCGCCAGTCTGGATATGAATTCCGATTTTTTCAAGCAACACGAATCCGTAGAAGTTGAAAACGTCAATGAGTTGCTTTTTGACGGAGCCAAGCACAGTTACGCCAAGTTTATCGACGGGGTGATGATCATGGAAGAAAGGGTCTGCCTCGAGGTGTACGAAACGCTTTTTGACGAGTTCTTCCCCCTTATCATGGCGGGCGACCACAGCACAGCCTACGGTACGATCGCCGGCATAAAAAAGGCCTATCCAAAGATACGCCTCGGCGTAATCTGGATCGACGCACACGCCGACATCCATACACCGTTTACCACACCATCGGGAAACATGCACGGTATGGCGCTTTCGATGGCCTGTGGAATCGACAACCTTGAGTGTAAGGTGAACGATCCGCGCGGCGAGACCCTGGAGCTTTGGGAACAACTGAAAAATGTCGGCATGCCCGGTCCGAAGGTTTACCCTGAAGATATCGTGTACGTTGGGGTTCGTGATCTCGAGAAGCCGGAGAACTACCTGATAAACAAGTACAACGTCAATTTCATCGAAATCGAAGACATCAAAAAACACGGTGCAGACGTCATGGCGATCAAAGCCCTCCAAATGCTTGATCATTGTGACATGATCTATGTTTCGTTTGATGTCGACTGCATTGATAGCCGTTATTCAACGGGAACCGGTACGCCAGTTCCAAACGGACTCACCGTAGACGAGGCAAAGACGTTTAACGTCGAACTGGGAAAGGATCCGAAGATCTGCGCCTGGGAAATCGTCGAGGTAAATCCGACACTTGACACCGAGAACAGGATGGCTGAGAGCGCTTTCGAGATCCTTGAAGCGACAGCCAGGTCAATCATAAACAGACCGGTACTGGCGGAGTAGGGTGCTTAGCTACTGGCTGCTGGCTACTGGCTTACTAGCTTCCAGGCGCTGGTTTTAGTTGTTTTGTATGTTGCGGTTCTTTTTTAGCCAGACGTAATTCGCTCAAGCGACTCAAGCCGGCTTCGCAGGATTTTCGTCCGGCACAGCACGCGTGCAAGTCCAATACAGATCCACAATTGAGTGACGGTGGTGTTTACATTCACGCCAAGCAGACCGCAAGTGAAACCTGGCGCGGTGAAGCTTCAGTGAATCCCTCTTCCCCCTTCTGAATTCGAAACTTCCGACTTGAAATCCGGCATTGGTGCGGAACTTATGCCCGGAATTATTTTTAGGGCAAACTACCTGTTTTTCTTAATTTCGCGACCAAATCAAGGTTCAGTAACAAATAGCAATAACGAAATGAGCAACAAACCGATTTCCACCTTTTTGGAAAAGCATTACCTGCACTTCAATGCGGCTGCGCTGGTTGATGCAGCAAAAGGGTATAAGAAACACGTCGAGTCAGGCAAGCGAATGATGGTGACGCTCGCAGGTGCGATGAGTACCGGAGAACTGGGTATCAGCTTCGCCGAAATGATCCGCAAAGACAAGGTTCACATTATTTCCTGCACAGGCGCAAACCTCGAAGAAGATATTATGAATCTGGTTGCTCACTCACATTACAGGCGAATTCCAAATTACCGCGACCTCACGCCGGAGCAGGAATGGGATCTGCTGCAAAACCATCTTAACAGGGTGACGGATACCTGCATTCCTGAGGAAGAGGCGTTTCGCAGACTCCAGCAACACCTGTTCAAGGTATGGAAGGACGCGGAAGACAAGGGTGAAAGACTATTCCCGCACGAGTTCATGTATCGTATGTTGAACAGCGGAGACCTGGAACAGTATTATGAAATTGATCCTGCAAACAGCTGGATGATTGCAGCTGCGAAAAAGAATATTCCTATGGTCGTTCCCGGCTGGGAAGACAGCACGATGGGTAACATTTTTGCGTCCTATTGCATTACCGGCGAATTAAAGCCGTCGACCATGAAGTCGGGCATTGAATACATGACCTGGTTGGCCGAATGGTACACCGAAAATGCAGGTGAACAGGGAATCGGCTTCTTTCAGATAGGCGGCGGGATCGCCGGAGACTTCCCGATATGCGTCGTTCCAATGCTCCACCAGGACCTCGAACGGGATGGGGTTCCATTCTGGAGTTATTTCTGCCAGATCAGTGACTCCACGACCAGCTATGGATCCTATTCAGGCGCCGTGCCGAATGAGAAGATCACATGGGGCAAACTAAGCATTGAAACACCGAAGTTCATCGTCGAGTCTGACGCGACTATTGTCGCACCGCTGATCTTCGCATACGTGCTTGAGTGGTAGTTACCAGCATGCCGAAAAGGGTCGTCTATCTATTCAGGGTAATCCCTGTAAAAATGTTTTTCTACTGAACGATGAATCTCGATTTTCAACTTCGCGAAGAAGTACAAAATGCAGCCCGGCATCTTTTTGGTCAGGTGCCCGATGGCCTCCAGATACAACCGACCAACCCGGAGTTTGAGGGCTCGCACACGCTCGTGTGTTTTCCGTTGACCCGTCTTTCCCGGAAGAGCCCGGAAGAAACCGCGCGTCTTGTGGGTGAATACCTGCAACAGCACAGCAGCGTAGTCAGTCGTTTCAATGTAGTCAAAGGCTTCCTGAACCTGGAGCTGCACGATCATGTCTGGATTTCCCTTTTCAGCGCTATCGTGGGCCGCGAGGATTACGGTCAGCTTCCCGATAACGGCGAGGAGATCATGATTGAATATTCGTCGCCGAACACCAACAAGCCACTGCATCTTGGTCACCTCCGCAACAACTTTCTTGGCTGGAGCGTGAGCGAGATATTCAAGGCTAACGGATACACCGTTCACAAGGTGCAGATCATCAACGACCGGGGTATACACATCTGCAAGTCAATGGCTGCGTGGAAGCTTTACGGAGACGGTGAAACGCCACGGAGCAGTATGATTAAAGGCGACCACCTCGTCGGGAAGTACTACGTGGAATTCGACAAGGCATACAAGGCGCAGGTAAAGGCACTTGTTGAGAAAGGGTTGTCGCAGGAAGCTGCGGAAAAAGAAGCACCGGTTATGAAATACGCCCAGGAACTGCTTCGTAAATGGGAGCAAAAGGACCCGGATACGATTGAATTGTGGTCGATGATGAACGGTTGGGTTTATGCTGGCTTTGAAGAGACTTATAAGCGCATGGGTGTCGACTTCGACAAATTATATTATGAATCCGACACGTACCTGCTAGGTAAGGAAGAAGTGCTCAAAGGTCTGGAGAAAGGAGTCTTTTACCAAAAGGAAGATGGTTCTGTGTGGGTGGATCTTACTGCGGAGGGTCTCGATCAGAAGGTTTTGCTGCGCGCCGACGGAACATCGGTTTACATGACACAGGATATCGGCACGGCAATCCTCCGCTTCCGCGACTTTCCGCGGATCAAAGGTCAGGTGTATACGGTTGGTAATGAGCAGGAGTATCATTTTAAGGTGCTCTTTCTGATCCTCGGAAAGCTGGGTTAC
>CBKWFZ010000324.1:0-5031 GCA_966673785.1 uncultured bacterium | reverse complement strand
TTTGTAAAGTTTGAGGCGAACACCGCGGCAACGTGCAGCGCCTTGCGATCGTCATAAGAAATCGCGAGGACGCACCGGCTAATTGCCTTTCCCATCGCCATCAGGGCACGCGTTACATCCTCTTCAGCGCTTTCAACGCAAATCGGAATATTTTCAAATTGAACTCTCCGGCTTTTGGAGAACGTCTGAAGCGGATAAAAGACCCCCGTATGATCTACAGGGAAATCGTCCAGCACCGAAAGCGGCTGACTGCCCGAGGTGTGCACCAGCAGGGCGTCGCCGGGTATCACAAGCGATTCAAGTACTTCCGGTATCGCGTCATCGCTTACGGCGAGAACAAAAATGCTGGACGGGCTTTTGCCAAGATCCGGATCCGTGACAACTTCGCATTGATACAAACGCTCCGCAAGGGCATGCGCATTTTTCTCGTTCCGGCTGAAGACCTCGCGAACCGCGTACCCCGCGTTGTCAAGCGCCGGTGCAAGATGCCACGCGAGGTTACCTGCGCCGATGAAGCTGACTGAATTTTCTTTCATACTATGAAATTTACGACCAGGTTGCCCTGACAAGACGTTGCTTTCCCGACAGGTCGCGCAGTACAGACACATCGGTGTATCCGTGCGCCATGAAAACGTCCGCGACCAGACCCGCATTTCCCTCGTGCGTTTCCGTAAAAACCCGGCCTCCCTTCACCAGCGCCGACCTTCCCTGTGATGCAATGGCTTCATAAAAGACAACGGGGTTTTTGTCATCCACGAAAAGGGCAAGGTGTGGCTCATGTTCGCCGACGTTGCGTTTCAGCGTTTCCTTTTCCGCCAATGGAATGTAGGGCGGATTGCTGACGATAACATCAATATCCCGAAAGGGAAGTGGTTGTGTCAGGACGTTATGAAGTAACAACTGTACCGGTACACGATGGTTGATTACATTTTGTCTGGCCACAGCAAGCGCACTTTCACTGACGTCGGTGGCCATAACCGAACAATTGGTTTCAAGTGCAACTGTCACGGGAATGCAGCCACTTCCGGTGCCAATATCCAGGACCCGCGTATCTCCTCCGGAAGGCAGCTCCCTGATATAGCCGAGCATCTCCGAGACCAGTTCCTCGGTCTCAGGTCTGGGTATCAGCACATCAGGGTTAACAGAAAAACGGCGCCCAAAGAAAAATGCCATACCTGTTATGTATTGCAGGGGCTCATGCCTGTTCAGCCGCTCAATAGCATCCCGAAGCCGGATCTCATTATTAATATCCCAATCGACCAAAGCCTCCGAAATAATGCCGCCTTTGTCAATACCAAAAATATCCGACAAGAGAATGAAGGCCATCGTTTCAATTTCCGCCCTGGTTTCATCGAGGTGAATCGATTCGACTATTTCCCGGTACAGCGTTTTCGCGTTTTTCATCGGTTGTGTTCTTTGCAAACATAACATCTGAATAGCGTATATTCATGGCCATTTCGGATTTTGCATACACATGGATAAACACGATCATGCCCGTGATGAGCGCTTTATGCGCCGCGCCCTCTCGCTGGCGTTGAATGGCGCCGGATGCGTTAGCCCGAATCCGATGGTAGGAAGCGTTGTTACGGCTGGGGATGAAATAATCGGTGAAGGGTGGCATAGTAAATATGGCGGACCCCACGCGGAAGTTAATGCGATCGCGTCGGTAAATGATCCGGATTTGCTTCCGGCCAGCACCCTGTATGTCACGCTCGAACCCTGCAACCACTTTGGAAAGACGCCTCCCTGTACCGATCTCATTCTTAAGTCCGGAATAAAGAAAGTCGTGATCTGTAACATCGACACAAATCCGCTTGTGGACGGCAGTGGCGTGAAAAAATTAAGAGACGCGGGTGTCGAGGTCATCACCGGAATACTTGACAAAAGCGGCCGGGAACTCAACCACCGTTTCTTTACAAGCATTGAGCAGAAACGTCCTTACATTATCCTCAAATGGGCCGAAACCGCTGACGGATTTATCGCTCGTGAGAATTATGACTCAAAGTGGATCAGCAACGAATACTCGCGTCAGGTGGTGCACAAATGGCGCGCGGAGGAGGACGGCATCCTCGTCGGAGCCAGAACAGTGTTTCACGATGATCCTCAATTAAATGTAAGGACATGGGCAGGACGCAATCCCGTACGCATTGTGATCGACCGCTTTCTGAAACTAAGCGAGAAACTCAGGATCTTTGACCGGTCTCAACCAACACTCTGCTATAACGTACTGAGACATGAGGAACATCACAACCTTGCGTTGGTCCGGGTCAGCGAGGAGAACTTTCTGGAAGCTGTCCTCAGTGACCTCCATGAACGGAGGCTCCAGTCTGTTCTGGTCGAAGGCGGTTCATTTACGCTCGACCGGTTTATTCAGGGAAACCTTTGGGATGAAATACGGGTTTTTCGTTCAGGCCGGACATTCGGTAAAGGTGTAGCCGCTCCCGCGTTTCACGGGACACTTGCTCATTCAGAAGATATGCATGGCGACAGGCTTTACATATACCGGCCTGTGAAAAGATCCAAAACACCGTAATTAATAAGCACGAATCAATACAAACTCCGTATGGCAGAAGAACTCATTGTTGCGCAGGGCACTGGAAAAAAGGAGCGTTATGAAGCCTTGATTCCGCAAATCAAAAGTATTGTTGAAGGCGAGCCGGACCTCACCGCCAATCTCGCAAACATTACCGCCGCCCTGAAGCAGACATTCAACTTTTTCTGGGTTGGTTTCTACATTGTCAGGAACCAGGAACTTGTTCTCGGCCCTTTTCAGGGTCCGATCGCGTGCACCAGAATAGCTTTCGGAAAAGGGGTGTGCGGCACATCGTGGAAAGAACGAAAACCTGTTGTTGTTCCTGATGTCGATGAGTTCCCGGGACATATTGCATGCAGTTCCGCATCGCGTTCAGAGATCGTGCTCCCGGCTTTCAAGAACAATGAAGTCTTCCTCGTACTTGATGTGGATAGTGACAAGTTGAACGATTTTGATGAAACCGACCGAATAGCGCTGGAACAGATAATGCGCGTGGTGGAAACGATTATCTGAACAGAAGATGAGTCGAAACGAGATCAGGAAGACGTATCAGCAACGTCACGCCAGCTTTTCCGCGTTGTTAGCGAATCTGAAAAAGGAAATTAATACGATTTCAAATCTCAGACTGGTGAGCGTCATCTGCATGATTGTGGCGTTTTATTACGCCCTTGCAACGCCATGGCTGGGCATTATCGTGATCGTTCTGCTTGGCGTTTTCCTCCTGCTTATCGCGAAACATGCGCGGATGTTTCGGCGGAAGACTCACCTTGAAAATCTGGTTCAGATAAATCGTTTCGAGGAGCTGGCCCTTGACGGTGAGTGGACGTCGGCTGATCCGGGTGACGGATTTGTTGACCCTCATCATCCCTATACGCACGATCTCGATATCTTCGGGAAAGGTTCACTCTACCAATACATTAACCGCGCCACGACCCTCACGGGCAGAACAAAAGTAGCTAAGAAACTCAGAGACGGTGAATCGTCTCCGGAAACAATACGCGCCATTCAACAGGCGGTCGCGGACATCGCGCAAAGACTCGAGTTCCGGCAAAATTTTCAGGCCGGGGGCATGGAGGTTGACGAACACCCCGGCGATATGCAACAACTTCGGGAGTGGCTGACACATCGGCCGATCCTTCCGACTTCGAAGGCGTTTGCCGCTCTCCTCGTTGTCGTTCCGGTCGCCACGATAATAGCACTTTTCCTCGCCTTTGCTTTACCGATATTCAAGGTTGTTCTGTTTCCGCTGATTCTTCTTCAATGGATCCTTGCAGGCATTTACCTGAAGAGAATCAATGTTTTTCATGATTATATCGGCCGCAAGAAAAACATAGTCATGAAATACGCGGAGTTACTGCTCTACGTGGAAAAGGAAAAATTTGATTCCAATCTACTTATCGAACTTTCCGGAATGGCCAACGAGGCTCATGCGCACGTAAGGCGGCTCGCGTCTCTTGTCAGTGCCCTCGACGCCAGAACAAATACGTTGATGACATTCTTCGTTAACAGCCTTCTCCTGTACGACCTGCAATGCGTTTTCCGGCTCGAGCAATGGAAACTCCACCACAGCCGGAATCTACCACAATGGCTTGACGCGATTGCTGAAATTGAAGTGCTTAACAGTTTCGGTACATTCAGCCACAATCACCCCGAGTTCTGTTTTCCGGAAGTCACAACAACCCTTGCTATCAAGGCAGATGGACTAGCCCATCCGTTAATTGATCCTGCCGAACGCGTAAGCAATGACTATTCCATCGGATCGGCTCCGGCTGTACATATTGTCACAGGTGCGAACATGGCAGGGAAGAGTACCTTCCTGCGAACCCTGGGCGTTAATCTTGTCCTCGCCCTTAATGGCGCTCCCGTATGTGCATCCGCATTCAGTTGCCCGATCATCGACCTTCGAACGGGTATGCGCACCGCTGATTCACTAAAAGACCACCAGTCTTATTTCTTTGCGGAACTTAATCGTTTAAAGGAAATCATGGACGAGCTGCGTCAGGGCAAACCGGTACTCATTCTGCTTGATGAAATTCTGAAGGGCACGAACAGCAACGATAAACAGGCCGGGTCGATTGCGCTTGTCAGACAACTTCTGCCCCATCCCTGCCTGGCCGTGATCGCAACGCACGATCTCGCACTTGGCGAACTCGAGAAAGAATACCCCGGGCAGATACGCAACTATTGCTTCGAAGCCTCGATTGAAAACGATCAATTATCCTTTGACTATCGTCTGAAGGAAGGAATCGCAACCAGGATGAATGCGAGCTTCCTGATGAAGAAGATGGGAATTATTCCGTCGTGACTATACTTTGTTAGGCTCAGTCACATTCAAAAGTTCAGCGAGTTTCTCAACAGTATAATCGATTTCCGCAGCAGTATTGTATTTACTGAACGAGAACCGCACTGCACCGCGTTTGCTGTCGGGGTAAAGATGACCAAGCACATGGGACCCCGTCGTTGCTCCGCTTGAGCACGCGCTTCCACCGGAAGCCGAA
>CBKWFZ010000323.1:0-5039 GCA_966673785.1 uncultured bacterium | reverse complement strand
ATAAAAAACGCAGGCGGCAAGGCATTAGAAACTCCGGCAGAGTCGGATGAGTTTTCAGGTGCAACTCTCGGCAGTCAATGGCAATGGCATGCAAATCCGAAGACAACATGGTCGTTTGTAAACGACGGAAAACTCCGGCTCTACACGCAGCAAATGCCGGAAGGCGGACGTAATCTTTGGGATGTACCAAATCTTCTCCTTCAGAAACTGCCCGCACCCGGCTTCACCGTTACAACGCGCATTGTCTTCTCGCCCAATGCAAAACTTCAGCATGAAACGGTTGGGTTAGTCGTAATGGGTCTGGATTATGCCTACATCGGACTACGAAGTAAGGATGATGGTATTTACCTGATCAGCGCACACTGTGTCGATGCTGAAAAAGGAACTGCGGAAACCGAGACAGTGATTACCAAACTTCCGGCAGGCGAAGCTACGCTCCGGATGCGCATGGTTGAAGGTGCGAAGTATACATTCAGCTACAGTGTAGACAATAAGAAATGGATTGAAGTCCCGGGTACGTTTGAGGCAAGACCGGGAAAATGGATCGGCGCGAAAGTCGGACTCTTTTGTCTGCGCGAAACAACAACGAACGATTCCGGTTTCGCCGACATTGACTGGTTTCGGATAACAGAATAAATTGACACCAATAAGCGAATCATGAAAAATCTGGCTTTCACTTTCTTGCTTCTTGCCGCACTGCCAGGCTGCGGACAAAAAAAGCAGGTGCCTGAGAATGCACCGTGGTCGCAGCGCATGGCGCTGTCTGAAATGATCCGGAATCCGGATGCGTCAATGCTGGATTTTGTCAAGACACCACGGTGGAACTATACGAACGGGCTTGTGTGCAGCGCGGTGGAGGGCGTATGGAAAGCAACCGGAGATACCCGGTTTTACGATTACATCAAGGCCTACGCCGACAAAATGATCGATGCCGATGGGAAAATAATGACCTACAAGCCACAGGAGTACAACATTGACAAGGTCAACTCCGGAAAGTTCCTTTTCGCTTTGTATGAAAAGACAGGCGACGAGCGCTATGCAAAAGCAATTCATACGCTCCGCGAGCAAATGAAAACACACCCGCGAACATCGGAGGGTGGATTCTGGCATAAAAAAATCTATCCCCATCAGATGTGGCTGGACGGACTTTACATGGGAAGCCCATTCCTCGTCCAGTATGCAAAGGTATTCAACGAACCCGCGCTCTATGACGACGTGGCGCTACAAATAAGACTTATCGATAAATACACTTATGACGACGAGCTCGGACTGTTCTTCCACGCCTGGGATGAAAGCAAGGAACAACGGTGGGCCGACAAGGAAGATGGAAAATCGCCGCACGTGTGGGGCAGGGCGATGGGGTGGTTTGCCATGGCCCTCGTCGACGTACTTGATTACTTTCCGCAGGAGCACCCGGAAAGAAAAATGATTCTGGGCGTGGTCGATAAAATGGCAAAGGCCATTGTCAATACGCAGCAACAATCCGGAGTCTGGTATCAGGTGCTCGATCAGCCCGACCGTGACGGAAACTATCTCGAAGGTTCTGCGTCGTCGATGTTCACATACTTTCTGATGAAGGGCCTGAATAAAGGCTATTTGTCGGATGAATATCGCGAGCCTGCACTGAAAGCATATAATGGCGTAATCGATAATTTTATTCGTGTTGACAAGAACGGGCTCGTCAGCATTACACAGGTTTGTTCAGTTGCCGGACTTGGCGGCAATCCTTACCGCGACGGGTCTTTTGAATATTATATCAGCGAACCTAAACGCGACAACGATCCCAAAGCCGTGGGGCCGTTCATCATGCTTGCGCTCGAATATGAAAAGATGAAGCGAAACAAATGATATAATGAGAATACTTGCAGCGCTCGTCCTCCTCCTGATACCCGGGTTACCCGGTAAAGCACAGGAAACCGGAACACGGGAGACAAAAATCGTGGTTGCTGCAGATGGCTCGGGTGACTATACGACCGTACAGGAGGCAATCAACCGAACCCGGCACTACGCCGATGGACGAACCTTTATTTATCTGAAACCGGGAACGTATCGCGAGAAAGTCGAAGTATTTTCGTGGACGCCGAAAGTTTCCCTGATCGGAGAAGATCCCCGGACCACGATCATTACCTTCGACGATTATTCGGGAAAAGGGAACATCAACACGTTTACATCGTGGACCTTCAAAGTGATGGGCAACGATTTCTACGCCGAGAACATCACGTTTGAGAACAGCGCAGGCCCGGTAGGTCAGGCGGTAGCGTTGCACGTGGAGGCCGACCGTTGTGTCTTTCGCAATTGTCGTTTTGTCGGAAATCAGGATACGATCTTCACAGGCGGTGAGGCAAGCCGGCAATATTTTGATCATTGCTATATCGAAGGCACTACTGACTTTATATTCGGTCCGGCCACTGCCGTCTTTGACGCGTGTCAAATTCATAGTAAGAAAAACTCCTATATCACAGCGGCATCAACCGGTAAGGGAAAAGAATTCGGGTACGTTTTTCTCTCGTGTAACCTTACAGCGAGTCCGGACGCGACCAAAGTTTACCTGGGCAGACCTTGGCGTAGTTTTGCGCGCACTGTTTTCATAAAATGTGAAATGGGTGCGCACATTCGTCCGGAAGGATGGCACAACTGGAATAAGCCGGATGCGGAAAAGACAACGTGTTATGCGGAGTACAAATCAACAGGACCGGGTGCCGCGCCGGAAAAACGGGTGCACTGGTCGAAGCAGCTGGATGATCGGGAGTTAACGTCGTACACCGTTGAGAATATTTTGAGGGGTTCAGATAACTGGAAGCTTCCGTGAGACTGAAACGGTTCATCTTTTTTGTTTTAGCCGCCGTCATAAGTACGCCGGTTTTGTTGGCGCAGTCGTACGACTTCGTTGTCGCGAGGGACGGCTCTGGTGATTTCACTTTGGTGCAGGATGCGATCAATGCCGTTCCCGACTTTCGGAAAAACACGACCCGCATCTTGATCAGGAACGGCGTGTACAAGGAAAAGCTGACACTTCCTCCAACGAAAACGAACGTCACCATGGTTGGGGAGGATAATCAAAAAACCATCATTACATACGATGATTTTGCATCGAAGAAGAACCGGTTTGGCGAGGAAATGGGCACAACGGGCTCGACGACATTTTTCGTTTTTGGCGACGGGTTCACTGCCGAGAACATCACGTTTGAGAATTCATCAGGACCGGTAGGCCAGGCCGTGGCGGTTCGCGTCGATGGTGACCGCGTGACGTTTACCAATTGCAGATTCCTCGGGTTCCAGGATACGTTGTACCCGCATGGCGAGAAGAGCCGGCAATACTATAAAGACTGTTACATTGAGGGTACTGTTGACTTCATCTTCGGCTGGTCCACGGCATATTTCGAGAACTGCACGATCTATTGCAAACAAGGTGGCGGCTACATCACTGCTGCATCGACGCTGGAAGAAACACCATACGGGTTCGTTTTCGTCAACTGCCGGATCACCGGCGATGCTGCGCCGCGTTCCTTTTATCTTGGACGTCCGTGGAGGCCATACGCCAGGACCGTTTTTATCAATTGTTTTTTAGATGAACAGATCAAGCCGGAGGGATGGCATAACTGGAACAAGCCCGATGCGGAAATGACTGCGTACTATGCAGAGTTCAATTCAACCGGTCCGGGCGCGGCTCCCTCAAAACGCGTTCCTTGGTCGAAACAACTTTCATCGGAAGAGGCAGCGGGGTATAGCCGTTTGAGTGTCCTGGGTGATTGGAATAAACCTGTTCAAAAATGAACCCGCTATGTTTTCACCGCAAGGTCGCCAGGACGCAATGGGGCGCAAGGAAAATTCTGCGACAATTTGCAGAATCAGCCAGAGGCCAGTTGCCAGCTGCGTGTGCACCATCAATGTTATTTGCACCGACTACAACGACACGCCCCGCTTCCACGGAATAAAATCATCCTGATGCAGCTGCACCGCTTTTGGCACCGTCTCGCCACTCGCAACCGCGATGATGTATCCAAGGATTTCCTCGCCACATTGCTCAATGGTCTTTTCACCGGATATAACCCCGCCGCAGTCGACGTCGATGATGTCCGGCATCTTTTGTGCAAGCTTTGTATTGGAAGAAATCTTGATGACAGGCGTTACCGGATTTCCGGTAGGGGTACCGAGACCGGTGGTGAACAGGATCACATTTGCGCCTGCTCCGGCCATGGCCGTTGTGCTTTCTACGTCATTACCGGGAGTACAAAGAAGATTTAGTCCTGGTGTTTTCACGTATTCGCCGTAGTCCAGCACATCCGTTACCGGCGACGTGCCGCCCTTTTTTGCGGCCCCGGCGGACTTCATCGCGTCGGTGATCAGTCCATCTTTAATATTACCCGGCGATGGATTCATGTCAAAACCGGAGCCGGCGTTCACGGCAGCTTTCGCGTACGCACGCATCAGTGAAATAAAACGATTCGCGATGTTGTCGTTCGTACACCGGTTGATGAGTTCCTGTTCGACGCCGCAGAGTTCCGGAAACTCGGAGAGTATTGAGATTCCGCCGAGCGCCGCGATGAGATCGGACGCATGGCCAACGGCAGGGTTAGCCGAAATTCCCGAGAAGCCATCGGACCCGCCGCATTCCAGTCCGACAACGATCTTGCTGAGCGGTGCCGGTTTACGTTCCATCTTATCGGCTTCGATCATGCCCAGCATCGTTTCCTGTATGGCGCGGACCAGTAGTTCCTGTTCAGTGCCTTCCTTTTGTTGTTCGAGGATGACCACGGGTTTACTCGCATTGAACTGAATTGCGTCGAGCTTTTGTCTCAGGATGTCTGCCTGCGCGTTTTGGCAACCCAGACTGAGCACCGTCGCTCCGGCGACGTTGGGGTTTTTGATATAACCGGCGATCAGGGCACACAGCGCTTCCGAATCCTGACGCGTGCCGCCGCAACCGCCTTCGTGCGTAAGGAACTTTATGCCGTCGATGTTTTTGAAAATGCGTTCACTTTTTTCGGATTGCGGAGTTCCGGGTTGTGCGTTTGCGGTCCCGCTTACGTTTACATTCT
>CBKWFZ010000322.1:0-5039 GCA_966673785.1 uncultured bacterium | reverse complement strand
GTAGCCACATTGCCTGTCGTCACCGGATAACGCAGTTCGAGTCCGAACTTATCATAAACCACCCCGCCCAATTGAGAGGTGCTGTTCCCCGTCTGGAAAAGCGGAGGGGTAATCACATTGTTCTCGTATCCGCGTAGCCCGATGATGTCCTTTCCAAGGACAAAAGAGTTGAAACCACCTGCAAGACCGTCGCCGCCGACGATAAATCGCTCAAATGGCCCGATTCCGGCTCGTTTCGAATAGGACGAAAGGAAACCGAAATGCGCCTTGGCCTCCAGTACCAGCTTCTTTTTATTGTCCAGCGGGATGTAATACTTGGCATCGAACATGGTTTTATAGTATTCCTGCCATTTGTTCCGCCGGGCCGCCGGGGCCGTTTCATAATTGATATCGTTCCAGGATGAATATGGTGGCGTCAGCGTAATGCTCAACGCGATTGACGACCCGGAAGACGGGTACATCGGATTGTCGATACTGTTTCGCGAAAGCGTCGTGTTAAATGTGAGCTGATATGATGTACATGTCGTACACCCCAGCTGATAGTCCATGCTGTCAAGCTGGTACACCGCGTACGATAACGAGTTTGTCAGCGTAAAATAATTGTCGGGCCATTCGAGGAGACGGCCAAGGCCAACGCTTACGTTATGCGCTTTTATGCTGCGCGTAAATTCCGCCGAGCGTGAAAAGAAATTATTTGAAAACCGCGAGACGGAATGAACGTAGCTCAGGCTGAGGGATTGAGGTTTGCGTCCACCGAGCCAGGGTTCTGTGAAGGACACAGAATAACTTTGGAATGAACGGCCATTTGCCTGTGCACGGAGCGATAAACGCTGGCCATCACCGACCGGAAGCGGGCTCCAGTTCTTAAGCTTCGGAATATTACGCAGCGAAAAGTTATTAAACGTCAATCCAAGCGTTCCGACAAACCCGTAAAAGCCGCCCCATCCGCCAGACAGTTCAACCTGGTCGTTCGACTGCTCCTCGACCTGCCATTCAATGTCGACAGTTCCGTTGGCTGGATTCGGAACCAGGTTCTGTCCGATCTTGTCTGGAGCAAAAAATCCAAGTTGTCCGAGTTTCTGTTGTGTACGGATGATATCAGAACGTCTGAACTTCTGACCGGGAATTGTGCTCAGCTCACGGCGGATCACGTGATCATTTGTTCTTTCGTTGCCAACGATAGTCACTTCGTTAATCGTTGCCTGTTCCCCTTCAAAAATGCGCATTTCGACATCAATCGAATCGCCCTCCACGGCCACCTCAACGGGATTTATCCGAAAGAAGAGGTAACCGTCGTCCATGTAAAGGCCGGAAATATCAAGTCCCTTGGGATTAAACGTCAACTTCTTATCAATAAGCTCCTTGTTGTAGACATCCCCTTTGGAAATACCCAGAACCGCATTGAGCTGCTTGTCGGTGTAAACATAATTGCCCTTCCAGATAATGTCACGGAAGTAGTACTTTGGTCCTTCAGAAATGACGAAATCAATGTTGATCGATTTGTCATTGTGTGCATAGATCGAATCGGATACAATTTCAGCGTCGCGATAACCTTTTGAGTTATAGAACTCGATTACCTTCTGCTTATCATCTTCATAGTCTGATAAAATGAACTTCGAAGAATTGAACACATTAAGTTTGATATTATCGTGCAGGAATTCTTTCAGTTCCTTCTTGCTGACATCATAACTTGAATCGACAAACTGGCGGGGCTTGAGATTGAGTACGCCATTCAGAATAGCTCTGTGCAACGAGAATCGCGGATACTCGTGCGTGCCTTTCATTTTCTTCTTGAGCTTTGCGTCATCAATGTTGTCGTTCCCGATAAACGATATGTGATGAATCTTAACTTTCGACTTCGGTGAAACGGCGACTTTGAGCTGTATTCCGTCGCGACTGATGGTGTCGCGTTCCTGCGTGATTTTTACTTCTGCATTCAGGAAGCCTTTCTTGACGAAATATTTCCGTACGGCAATTTCGGTGTTCCGGATCATTGCATCATTGACGATGCGGCCAAGAATCAGTTTGAGGTCTTCCTTCAATCCACTCTCCTGACCCTTGGTGATTCCTGTGAAATAGTAGCCGGTAAGACGCGGTCGTTCGGCGAGCTGGAGGCTCAAGTACACATTCTCACCTTCGATCCTGTCGACTTTAATTGTGACATCGCCAACAAGACCATGTTTCCAGAGATTTCTGATCGCGGTCGAGATCGCGTCGCCCGGGATCTTGATCTTATCGCCGACTTTTAAACCAGTAAGCGAAACCATCGCGTTCTTATCCAGAATGTTGAGCCCGGAGACGTCAATCCCTGCGATGGTGTACTCGCGCGGATTTGCATAGTTCAACGCGGACTCAGTTTCGGTTCTGCTTCGCCGGTCGCGGTTCATGATCTGCGCAAGCGATGTGAACGAGATCATAACGAGGCATGTAAGAAGTAATGTCGGTTTCATCAAACAGGATTCATTTGTTCACTGGTCTTTCCAAAGCGTCGTTCACGTTGTTGATATGACCAAATTGCTTCATACAAGTGTTCTTTCCGGAAATCCGGCCATAACGTCGGCGTGATGTACAGTTCAGTGTAGGCGATTTGCCAAAGCAGGAAGTTGCTGATACGCATTTCGCCACTGGTTCTGATCAACAGCTCCGGATCTGGGATGCCGGAAGTCTGCAAATAGTTTTCGATCACGTGGTCGTTTATGGACGAGGATTTCAAAATTCCTTTTTCGATGTCCCTGGCAAGGGCTTTCACTGCTTCGGTGATTTCCCAGCGGCCACTATAGCTCAGGGCCATAATCAGGGTAAGTCCGGTGTTGTTTTTTGTCCGGTCGATAGCCCAGGCAAGGTTTTGCTGGCAATCCGGCGGCAATTGGGTGGTGTCACCAATGGTCAGAAGTCGCACCCGGTTTTCCATAAGGGTGTTGATCTCCTGCTTTACGGAGTCCACCAACAGCTCCATCAGGCTGTCGATTTCCTCCTTGGGGCGCCCCCAGTTCTCGGTGGAAAATGCGTACAGCGTCAGATACCGGACTCCGAGTTCGCCGCACCCTTCCGTCACTTCGCGCACGGCCTGGACCGCATTTCGGTGGCCAAAAATTCTCATGGCGCCTTTCTTCTTTGCCCACCGGCCAGTGCCATCCATGATAACGGCGACGTGCTGTGGTAGTCTGTTTAAGTCAATATGTTCCTTGTAAGAAGCCACGGGGCGCCAAAATTAGTAAAAAGTAAACTGGAAACGGTGGATATTTTCTTGTCGCGCAAAATTACTTGTAGGGATTCGTAGGGCAGGGAATGGTGTAGAACGTTCTCGTTAGCGTGACGCCAAGAAAATAGTATGTATCGTTGTCGTTGGGATTACCATACTGAAAATTCTTGAAACGCTGGTCGCCGGCCGAGACATTGTCGAGATAATCCGAAAACGTTTTCCGGACGCCAAACTCGAGCGAAAAATACCACTTGGGGTTATGGACGTACTTTACGCCCCCGCCAAAGGGAACAGCGCCCTGGATGTTACTGTATTCGGCAGTCTTTTCTTCATTCCCCGTAATGCCGTACAGCGCAAGGCCGGCGAAAAGATACGGCGTGAACCGGACAAAACGCTTGGTCTCGCGCCAATTCAGGAAATGGTACTCCATCACGGCCGAAGTTTCAAAAAGAAATATGTCGAATGATGCATCGCGCATGTCGGCAAATTTGTCGATTGGCGTTTCGGATGCACCGAGAAGCCCCGCGACGACGCCGGCGCGAAAACTAACAACGGGACTCAGGTTGGATCGATAAAAGACGGTGGCTGCCGGCTTCGAAAACTTCAGGTTGTAATTCCGGACAAGGTCGCCTGTATAGTTGAGTGTTCCGAGGCCGAACCCAACCTCCGATCGTTGAGAGAAAGAAAAGCCCGGAGAAAGGCAGCCGATAGACAACAGAAGGGCTATTCGATAGAACATTTATCTAAACTTCGCGCGATTGTAAGTTTTGCCGTAAATGTACGTAAGTTTTAAAGTAGTCATGGTATAAATATCGCGATCGTCTTTGTTGCCACGCACATTCCAGACCAATTCTGAACCATAACCAGGAAGTACATTATAGACGCGATCATGACCACTAACGGATGAAGGAATCGCCACAAGCTGATCCGAAATGCCCGGCAATTCATTTGAGCGGTATGAAAGCGCCTTTGCCAGCTCATTATCCCCGAATACGCCAAGATCAACATAGTTTTTGCTGACATCGTCGACATAGTCGGTGAAAAGATAACGGAACCCGAACTCGAACGAGAAGTCCATGAGCTGGTTGAGTCTGAAACGTGCGCCGACGCCAAATGGTATGGCAAGCTGAATTAATTTGTAAGGTTTGGCTCCGTAATTCATATCCGATTCGCGAAGCGGTGCGTGCTGGCCCTCGGTACCCAGGGGCTGAAGGTCCACCCATTCCCCTGCATCAGTGAGCGGAGTCGTGCCGTCGACCGCAAACTGGGGTGCCCGTGCCTGGGGGTTGTGATGGAAAACGGCAAGCCCTGCAAAAGCATACGGTGTCCACTGAACGCGGCTGATATAGGTCGCACTGTTCTGCCAAAGGTCGAATGAAGCGATGATAGCAAGCTCTTTTATCCGATTCCGGAAGGAGAGGTTTCGGTTATACCGAAAAACTGCATTCTCATCGTCGGGATCTGCTGATTCCTGGTCGGATCCCCTGAGCGTGCCATAGGTAAATGACCCTGTTAACGCATATCGCGGACCGAAACGATGCGAGTAGACCAGTCCAACCGCCGGTCTTGTGAGTGAAAGATCTGTACTGGCGAGGGAGGATTTAGGCGCAAGATCGCCGTAGTAATTCATAGCGCCCAGGGTGACGCCGATCATGTTGTATTTGTTCTGCTCCGGGAACCACTGTTTTCTGCCCTTGAAGCTGGACATTCGTTTGTTGTTCCGCTTAATCGCCCTTCGATTCAGCTGAGCTTCTGATTCATCACATATTCCGACCAGTAAAAAGATGGTCAGAATACAAAAAATACTCGTTCTCATCAGGTTAGTTAAGAAGCTAAG
>CBKWFZ010000321.1:0-5051 GCA_966673785.1 uncultured bacterium | reverse complement strand
AGTCAAAGACTCTCACTTTCACGGGCGTCTTCCAGATGTCGCGTTGCTTTTCACCCAGAAAGATGGTCCAAAATTTTCCCCGTTCGTAGTACGCGCCGGGGGCCACTGTTACTGAATCGCCTACTTCTCCGGCGAGATATAATTCCATTGCGGTCTCCAGGCGCCGCTCGTCCGAAAATGCCCGGCGCTCCTTGAAGTTGGTTGTATTGGGTATGACGAAGGTTAGTACGAAGAATCCACCGAGCCAGTACATGCTGCGTTTACTTTTGATTTTAGTTCGTGATATCATTCAAAGGCTTTTGATCCTTTGGTGTTACCACTATAAAATCCGGAACCAGCGGCCGGTAAAAATTATCGTTAATACCCTGGAACGTTCTTCCCCAGGATAATATCCCGTCGTCCCTGCCAGATTCCCTGAGCGTTTTTCGTAAGGCGAACCAGGCCTGAACCGCCTCGTTTTTCCTGTCTGGATCGTTCCTTTTCGGTCAGGTTCGGATCATCTTCAAAGAGGTATTCGTCGATCCAGTATGGGGCGACGCCATCCTCCTTGACGATGACGTGGATGTGCTGAGGAGCCTCGCTGTTCGGGTAGGATGCGGGGCGAATGGTCGAGAAGCTATATGATCCCCTTGCGTCGGTCTTAACCCAGCCGCGTAATCGACCGTGCGGGTTTCTTCCGGTTGCATTCTCATCAGTCGGATAAATGCCGTTAACGTCGGTATGGTAAAGATAAACAATGACGTTCCCGGCAGGTGTTTTTCCATCGTTGCGATAAACAGTGCCGGAAATGGCAAGTCCTTCGCCGGGTTCACCTGCTGGCGCGATCCGGCCATTTGCCGGAATCGACGAAGGTATACCGGCGTAAATCAGTTCGCAGTTTTCGCACCTGCCACCGACATTTCGTTCAGGATGGCTTTGCGAACATGCTGTCAAAGGGAGGAGGACAAAAAGGAGGGTGGACTTCTTCATATTTCCCGGTTTTGGTGATACCGGAATTTAACGAAGTAAGAAGCAGCTGGGTTGGATAGTCTGACGCCGGTGGCGTGCAAATCCCATGACTTGCGGGATAGTCGGGTGCTATTTTTCCCGCACGAAGTTGAGTGATGTCGAATTCACGCAATATCGCAATCCGGTTTCGGTGGGGCCATCCTCAAACAAGTGACCAAGATGTCCTCCGCATCGGGCGCACATAATCTCCGTCCGGATCATCCCATAAGAACGATCGACTGCCGTTTTGATCTTTCCTCCGGCAAGCGCTGCATCGAAGCTTGGCCAGCCACAGTCAGAGTCAAACTTCATTTCGGAAGTAAAGAGCTCATTTCCGCAAGCTGCGCAGGAGTAAACCCCTTCGTCGTCTGTCTTGTAATATTTGCCCGTGAATGGCCTGTCTGTTCCTTTTTCACGCAGGATATGGAATTGCTCCGGGGTCAGGAGTGACTTCCACTCCGCTTCAGTCCGCGAAATGACTTCCGTGGAATCCGCGGATGCATTATCCGCCGTCGTCCCGTTCTTTGCCTGGCCGCTGCAGGAAGTCAGCAGCGTAAGATGGATTAACAGAACCAGTGATGCTATTCTCATATGTCGCTTTTATTTTTCCATAACCATCGTCGAAACGCAATAGTTTAAAAATCAGCTGGCATAAAGTTCTTCTTTACCTGGCATATGGAAAAGAGATTTTCGGACAAACCGGCGGACGAATCGTCTGAGGAGTATCAAGACAAGGGAAAAACCAGCGAACTTGAAGAGGAGACCGATGAATTCTTCGGGGGCGTGGTCGAGGAGGAGGATCTGAATGCCAGTGAAACAGACGAAAACGCCGACGAGGGTGTGGGTGACGGAGAAATCGGGCGCAAAAGGAATGAATTTCCGGACAAATAGGTTCTCCAAAGACGAGGGTTATTCCCTAACTTTGTATGCAAGCCCGTTTATCGTGACCGTATGCAGCCTTTCGTGTCGAGTGATTCAGTTGTAAGAAAGATCTGGGGTAGTACAGATACCATCTTGTTTATTTTCGCCGGCGCCGCCGCCGAGTTCGCCTTAAACAAGGCGGTTGACTGGCTTTATTTTACGGGCCGGCTGCCAGCGGATCCGTTGGGCCGACTGTTCTCTACGGTAACGTATGCCCGAAAAATTGTTTTTTCATCGGAGGCGGAAGCCAATGCGGTTATCGATAGCATGGCGAAAATCCACCAGGTTGTGGAGGAGAAGAGAGGCTATAGAATTCCTGCTTGGGCGTATCGCGATGTTCTTTACATGCTCATTGACTATTCAATCCGCGCGTGGGAATTGCTGCACGCGCCACTGAGCGAAACCGAAAAAAGAGAGGTCTTCGACGTTTTTCGTCGTGTGGGTGCAAGGATGGGACTTGAGGAACTGCCGTCGACGTATCTTGATTGGTTAGCTGATCGTGAACGGCATTTAAGCAATGATCTCGCATATTCACACTATTCCGCCGATCTGTATCAGCAGTATCGTAAGCACCTTGGGCCCTTACGTTATTTGCTCCTGCGCGCCGGACAGGGACAAATCGTGCCGGGTATCGTGGCAAGTCAGCTTGTATTGTCGAACTCCATCCTTTTCGCCATCATTATCCGCGTTTACAAAATTTTTGCGCGGCTTCGACTCGACTGGCATCTCAAACGGCTCATTCTTCCGAAACAGTATATGGCACAGGTCCGCGCGCTTGACGCGTGATCCGGGTACGTACTTTTTATCGCCGGCACACATGAAGATTGTGCTGATAAGACATTTTCGTGTAGGCTTTACGTGGAAACGGTTTTCAAATGCCGTTGAATACGCAGACGATTGTGAAGGCTACAACGCGGCTGCGGTGATCAAAACCCCCCTTGACATCAGCGCAGAGAATTATCGGCTCATCGCGAGCACCATGCCGCGTGCGCTGGAAACATCCCGGATCATCTTCGGCAGGGATCCTGACGCTGAATCTGACGCATTGTGCGAGGTGCCCATCCGGCCCTTTATCCATACGCGGCTGAAGCTTCCCAAACGTCTCTGGGATGTAGTCGGCAGAATTCAATGGTATCTTAATATGCCCGGGCAACCCGAGTCTTTTCGCGAAAGCACGAGCAGGGTAGCCCGTTTTGTAGATGATCTTGTTTCGGCGCGTGAGGATGCCATTGTTATCTGTCACGGATGGATTATCAAGCTTATGATTGTTCGACTGCGAGCTGCAGGGTTTCGGGGGCCCCGACCGTTGTTAATCAAAAATGGCGTACCTTACGTGTATGTTCGTAATTGAGAATCGTTGTTCAGAATTATGGTAAAACGCGCGCACCAGGCAATGTGCAGTTTGCTGACGTTGAACGGGGGTGAGCGTCAGGGATTATTTTTCACAAAACAATTTTTGTTGTTTGGCTATCTGCAGGCGATCTCATGTGTATTCCCGGTTATCATATTCTTATCGCTCGGAGTCTCGCATTTCAGTCCGGATGCGATACCGCGGTACGATTTTCTTTTGATCGTGCTGATAGGCGTTCAAATTTTGATGTATCGTTCGGGTATGGAAACACGTGACGAGTTACTTGTCATTTGTCTCTTTCATTTACTGGGTGTATGCCTTGAGTGGTTCAAGGTGTTCCATGGTTCATGGTCATACCCGGAGGCTGCTTACACCAGGTTTTTCGGGGTTCCGGTATACGCGGGCTTTATGTATGCGAGCGTGGGAAGCTATATCTGTCAGGCGTGGAGAAATCTTTCGCTGACGGCGGAACAATGGCCCGGCATCATTGCGTCCTCCGTCTGTGCATTGCTGATCTACGCGAATTTTTTTACCAATGCATTCTTTCCTGATCTTCGCATTTATCTTTTCATTCTCCTGCTTGTGATATTTCGCAAGGCGTCGTTCACCTTTGCGCTCGATGGTCACCGGTACCGGATTCACGCGCTCCTGTCTTTTCTCGCGGTCGGGTTTTTCATCTGGCTGGCTGAAAATATTGCGACATTTTTCGGCGCCTGGCAATACGCCTATCAGCATAAAGGCTGGAAGATGGTGGGGTGGCACAAGATAACGTCGTGGAGCTTGCTTGTTATTGTCAGCATTATCATCGTCGCCGAACTAAAACGCATAAAGGGCGGGGGTATCGGCTGGAAATCGGTGTCAGGATCTGCCGCGCTTGAGCAATCCGATCCCCGAAGAGAAAAAGATCAGCCCAAGGATCGCCATCGCCCACGGGCTCAGGGCAATGAGGTTTTGTCCGAAGATTCCAAGAACGCCGGCAATCAGACCGGCCATTCCCATAATGGTGAGTATAATGCCTAAAGTTCGAATCATTTTCTGTGCGGGCTTTGTTTTCTCTGATATTTTGCCGCTCCGTAATTTTGATAAATTGAATGCCTGGACGGAAATGTGGGCAACGTTATCAACGACAGATGAGTAAAACGATTAGCATACTTGGGTGTGGATGGTTGGGAAAACCATTGGCCGTTTCCCTGCTTGCTTCGGGGTATTCCGTCAAAGGTTCGACGACGCGTGAGGAAAACCTGGCAATCCTCAGTCAATTGGGGATCATGCCTTACCGGATTGATCTTGCAGCAGGGCCGGAAACATTTGCTGATTTTTTCACGTGCGATTATTTGATTGTGAGCATACCACCCCGACGAAAATCGGGTGACGAGGCGACGTTCCTTTCGCATATCGGAAAGACTGCAAAACTCGCGGTGCAAGCTGGTGTATCCACGGTGATTTTTCTAAGCTCATCATCGGTATACCGCGGGCAGACAGGCGGAGTTACGGAAGACCTCGCCGACCGTGGAAGTCTGCTTTTTCGGGCGGAACGGCTTTTTCTCGAAACGGCCGGACTCTCTACGGTTGTGATCCGGTTCGCGGGTTTGGTCGGACCGCTGCGGCATCCCGCAAGGTTTCTGTCAGGAAAAGTTGTCGCTGGCGCTGATGATCCCGTTAATCTGATCCATCAGCGCGATTGTATCGGTATCCTTGCGGAGGTGATCAGACAGGATTTGCGTCAGGGTATATATAACGCGTGCAGTCGCAGTCACCCGACGAAAGCGGTGTTTTATTCTGCCGTATGCAG
>CBKWFZ010000320.1:0-5053 GCA_966673785.1 uncultured bacterium | reverse complement strand
CTCTTTTACACAAACGCCGCCAAGAACCGGTTGGAAAATCACTTCCACAAGGCAGGCTCCGTACCCGGATTGAAGTCAACGGTCGTGACGTCGTTCTTGGAAGATAATGCCGGGCACATCTGGATCGGTACGGAAAGCAACGGCTTTCTGCGGACAGATCGCGAATCCCGTTCATACAAAGTGTACTCAACCGCCGGCTATCCGCTCAGTAACGACGCGATTACCGCGATCGCGGAAGACAACGACGGTACCCTGTGGATAAGCACCTGGAACGGCGGCGTAATGCATTTCGATCCCGCAACGGAGTCGCTGGAGAAAATGGTGCACGACCCGCGCGATCCGTTCAGCATACCCATCAACGACGCGAAAGTGCTGCTCCCTGACGACTCGCTGGTCTGGGTCGGAACCCATGGGGAGGGCCTGGCAGCATGGCATAAGAAGCGGCGCCAGTTCATCCATCACCGGAACAACGACATGTTTCCGTTCCAGATGAACCTTCCCGGCTGGATCAATCACCTCTTCAAGGATTCGGATGGCAGATTGTGGATCAGTACATACAGCGGGCTTTTCGTTTTCGACGGAAAGGGACTGAGCCAGTTTGTGCACTCTTCCGATTCCGCCAGCCTGAGCAGCAACTCCGTGAATATGGTCACTGAAGACGAACGTGGGCGGATCTGGATCGCGACGGAGGCCGGACTCGACAGCTACAACGACGCCGGCAAAAACTTCACGCGCCATCGCGAAACGCTGGGGATCGCGGAGACTGTAAAGGCCGTGGTTACCGGCTCCGCCGATGAGCTATGGATCAGCACCAGCGATGGAATCTTTTCGCTCAATCCCGATCGCGGCACTGTACGACATTTCGACGCCAATGACGGCCTGCAGGGAAACGCATTCTTTCACAAGGCCGTGTTACGCGACCGTAACGGCAGACTCTACTTCGGCGGCCCGCGGGGCTTCAATGTATTCCACCCGGACTCACTCAAGCCGATAACACTCCCCACCTACTTCTACACATCGGACCTCTATATTTATAATACACTGCAGCAGCCCGGCCGTGGTGACAGTCCGCTTGATGTCGTGCTGCCGTTTACCGACGAGCTCGTGCTCGAACCCGGGCAGTCCTTCTTTTCCGTGGAAGTATCCACCGTTAATCTGTATTCGCCGTCAAAGATACAATATGCATACCGCCTCGAGGGCCTGAGCGATCAATGGATCCCGTTGCAACATGAGCGCAAGATCTCGTTCACGGAGCTTGCACCCGGCAGTTACACGCTACGGCTGCGCTACACGTCTACCGACGGAACATGGCACACGGCGCAACGCGCATTGCCCATCGTCATCCTCCCACCCTGGTGGAAGACGTTCTGGTTCAAGGCACTGATCCTCGTGGTGCTGTCAGGCGCGATTGCAACGGCATTCTATCTTCGCGTCAGCGCGATCAAGACCCGTAACCGTCTGCTCAAGGCCGAGGTGGAGAAACGCACGCAGGAACTCAGTGAAGCAAACACCTTCCTGCTCGAACGATCGGAAATGATCAAGCTTCAGAATGAACGCCTCGAAGAATACAACACGGAGATACTGCGTCAGTCTGAAAAGATCCTCGACCAGCAGAAGCACATCACCGAACAGAATCATCAGCTTGAAAGCACCGTCGATGAGCTGCAAAAGCTCAACCGCACAAAGGATCACTTCTTCTCCATACTCGCGCACGATCTGAAAAATCCGATATCGGCGCTCACCGGCATCTCCGACTTTATGAAGTCGAACTTCATGAAACTGGAAAAGAAAGACGCGATGGAGTATCTCAACAGCATTCACAAGTCGTCGAACGCGATATACGACCTGCTGATGAACCTGCTAAACTGGTCGCGTACCCAGTCGAAGAACATCGAGTACCTGCCGACGCAGGTTTCCGTGCTTGAGCTTTTCCAGAAGAATCTCATCCTGCTCGAGCCACAGCTCAATAACAAGCACATCACATTAAAGATCGATGCAGCGCCCGCACTATCCGTGTATGCGGACTATAACATGATCGATACCGTCATCCGGAACGTACTGGGCAACAGCGTAAAATTCACCGAGTACAACGGCTCGATAATATTGTCCGCAGTGGAAAAAGACGGCGCCATAGAACTGTGTATTGCCGACAATGGCGTGGGCATGACGCCGGAACAGCTGCAGCGCCTTTTCAGCCTCGATAAAAGCAATGTTTCATCAGGAACGGCCGGTGAAAAAGGTACCGGACTCGGACTGGTGATCACGAACGAGTTCGTGCAAATCAACCAGGGCACCATCCGTGTCAGCAGCACCGCAGGAAAGGGTACTGAGTTTTACATCACGTTGCCATCAGCAATGGCGCTCGAGAAGCCACTCATGAAGGTCGACAAGAACGAAACGCCCGCACCCGCGCCCGACTTCTGGGAAACATTCCCCGTCGACAAGCTGATCAAGCTCAAGGGCCGTAAGATCCTCATCGTCGACGACAATGCGGAGCTGCGTCGCTACCTCAAGCTGCTTTTGTCGGGGACGTTCGAGATCTTTGAGGCGGGCAATGGCCAGGAAGGATTATCGATGGCGTTCGATATACAGCCCACGGCCATCGTCACCGATCTGATCATGCCGGTAATGAACGGACTCGAGTTCTGCAAGCAGATCAAGAACAACACCGCGACGAGTCACATCCCCGTGATGCTGCTCACGAGCCAGTGGGAGGAAAAGAGTCAGCTCTCCGGCTACGCCGCCGGTGCCGACGTGTACCTGACAAAGCCCGTCAAGAAAGAGCTCTTCATCCAGGTGATCCTCAATTTTATCCAGAACCAGGAGAAGCTGCGTCAGAAGATCCAGGAAAACCTGCTAAGCGGACACGACTTCCAGATCGAGGAGCAGTCGCTGAACAAGCTCGACGAAGAATTCCTGTCGCGTCTTGTTTCCTTCATTGAGGCCAACGTCAGCGATGCCGGCCTCGATGCGCGCGTGATCTGCGAAGAATTCGCGATGAGCCGGACCGTTCTTTATGCCAAGATCAAAACACTGACAGGCCAGAGCGTTCACGAGTTCATCAAATCGATCCGCCTGAAACGAAGTGTCATCATGCTTCTTGAAGGCAAGCTGAACATCAGTCAGATCGCCATTGAAGTCGGCTTTAACAGTCACTCCTATTTCGACAAGTGTTTCACGAAGCACTACGGCGTCGGACCGAAGGAATACGTGATCCGGAAGCGGGGGATGCGCGTGGGGTAGAATTTCGGATTCTCAAGTTTGCCATTGCTGCATTCTCCGCGGTCCGCCGCATCGCTGTGAAATTCCAATGCACTTAACCGCAGGGACGGGAGGGCGCGAGGGGGCGCAAGGATGGTAGGCTTTTCCACGCATCACATCAATCGGCACTTTGCTATACTGATCATAGCGCACCTAATAACCTCCGGCTTCAGCCGGGGGAATCGGGCTAAAACTTATGGATATGGACTTTAGTCCTGAACAGCCTGACATGGATGCTTCCGTGAACTGGTGAAGGCGGGATGTGCTAGTTAGGTTAGCTCATTACCTGGCTCGACCAAGAACCAACTCTTCGATCCCTATCGTAAGAACCATACGATTGGATTCAATCCTGACGGGAATCCTGTTAAACGGCGGAGGGATATCGGTAACAAGAAATTTTCCGAAATAGTCCAACCAGAATCTGCCCTGAACGCTATCTGGTTCACTTGAAAGAGCCGGTCTGATAAACGCTATCGTGTCTGTTGTAAACTCCACAGCTTTTATATCCTCCACCGTAGGACCAGTTGAAAAATGGGTCTCCCAGGTTCCCTCGATTCTTCGTTCATTTGCGAATGGCCGTAAAGCAATCCTCCTAAGGTGATGAATTTTGTAACCTTGCTTTGAACCGACGACCATTTGATAATTTTCTCTGTCATCACGAACGATAAAAAGTTTTGCGCAAGTTGCTGAGCGAAGGTTAATCCAGTTAAGGCTGTCAGATGAAAAAAGAAACCAACGATTCTCCGCGGTGACCGTATCGTTTGAAATACGCGTTTCAAGAAACATGTGTTCCGGCAGAAACTGAATAAACTTTCTTGACGCTTCTTGTGAATCTCCAGCGTGATTAAGGACTTCGAAAACTCCTCCTTCGATCTCACCAAGTTCAATCTTCCTGTCGCTGTTCATCACGTCGAACGAAATCAACCTGATCTGTTGACCGTTTAAAGAACTCAATTTCAAAACATCTTCCTCACGACTTATATCACTAAATTCCGTGACGACGGAGTCCGCTCCGTTCAAGAGAACCAACCGGTTCGACGAGAATTCCAATTTGTACCTGGAACCACCCTGCTGTATGCCGATCTTTTGATCAAAGTCAAACAGAACAAAATCACTATCCTGACATCCCAATGGATTTAACCACCGCCCCCGTACTTCCTGGCTACAGCCGACACTAGCCATAAAGAAAAACAGCGCAACCAATATAATCGCATCTCTTACCAAAGGACTTCTATTCATGACCGTACCTATTTAGGAGAGAATTGTATTCAACTCTGAATGGGAGCGAAAAGTACTCAGAAACAAAGTTATTTCTACCTTCGATCGAACTGAATATAAACATAAGCCGATCGACCCCTCCACCTGAAAATATCAGAGCCGGGCCGCCTCTGAAATTATCAATCATTCCGTATTCCGAGTAGTTATCGGAAACCCAAAAATCTGTGATTGCACCCCGTTGATCGGATCGTAGTAGACAGTAAAATTCGAATTGGAATACGCATCGTGAATTACGTGGTTAGCGTCGTAGTACACATGGCTAAGTATGCCATACTTTTGACTTGGCCCTATTACCCCAGTTCGAATATTAACCCGCCTTTTTCCATAGGCAACAATCTTATCACCCTCTCTAAAGAACCTATATGATCCGCTAACCTTAACCTTGATTTTGTCGGCGATAATTTGGTCGAGGAAATGTCGTTCAGCTCTCGCCTTGGCTATCTGGCTTAGAGCATTTACTGTCAGACCGAATGCGCGATGGGCGTGACGGTGGGAATTTTGAAACAACCCCTCC
>CBKWFZ010000319.1:0-5071 GCA_966673785.1 uncultured bacterium | reverse complement strand
CACGCTGCATATAGTAGGACTTTTGTGCCGGGTCTCGCAGCGTGCGCACCGCCCAGGCAGCAGCTTCTTTGAACGTCGCGCGCGTTAGTCGCTGTGCGGAGGTCTGCTTTTGTGGATCCGGTTTTCGTGGTGCGTGACTCGCGAAGGTTTTGCCGCGTATCTGGCGAAAGACGATGTGCATTCCCAGCCGGCCGCGAAGACCGCGCGTTATGTCGTTGTTCATTACAATAGCCATAAAATGTCGGGTTAATAGCGTTAGAACGAATACTTTCTCCAATTCGGGTTTGGCGTCCGGGGGTATTTTTCCGGTTCCGCATTTGTGTCCGTGCACGCAGGGGTTTGAATACCGGCTCATCTGCAAACTATCCGGTAATGATTGAGAGGCGTTCCGGGGAGCATGAGTGGACAGAGAGTGGAGAAAGGGCGGAGATTAACGGAAGGTTGATAACCGGCGCCTAAGCCTATCTACCGGCTCGACGTGCGGATCCGGGGCGAGCGGAATTTTTTACCGACACTAATGATTTCAATTGATAGCAATTTGAAAATCGAGCGATTTCCTCCTGACACCTGCAGCCGTCCACACGCTGGGTCGGCGTGTTTCGCGGATTCATGAATCCCTTCGATACCTCCCCAACGCCATTATTTCAAAATGAACATCATTCCTCCATCGTTCCTGTACATCATGATGTGCCCCATGCAGCGTCTCGCTATCATACTTCAAATCGGCAGCGTTGCTCTCTTCAAGAATGCGTCGGATTGCCTGTTGATACACTTTCCTGTCGCGCACGCCGGATCGTTGCAGTTCTTCAATCTTCTTTCGCACGAGTCGTGCATACAATTCAGCAATGTCGAAATGAAGTTGCTCATGTCTTAGCAGGTGATCCGTCGGTGCCTTGCACCATGATTTGTTACGGTGAAAGATTGCGTCGACTGCGTAGGTCACGCGCCCGGATTTACGGATCGGCTGTACGCGGATGGAAACGGTGCTTGCCGCATCTCCTGCAGACGACTTATTCACCGGACCGAGAAAGTCGCTCCACCCGAGCACGGGTTGTTTGTGCCACTTAACTTCATCCGATACCGGTGTATCGCCGGTGGCAGCGCTCATAAAAACAAAAGCGCCGGCAGTGAGAGGAATCAGAGGGAAGCGCATGCTGGAATTTTCCTATCCAGTCCAAAGGCAATGCCAGAAACTAATGCGGCACGCCTGAAGCAGGTAGCCAGTCCGGTAATGCCCGCTGGTATAAGTTTTTAAGTGATACGAAAAAAGACATCTATGGCAACGATCAATATATCTTCTGCGGAACAAATTCTGTTCAAGGATTTCAAAGATGGAAATACCGTTCAGTTTCGGGTGGCAGTTTCTCCCGGCGGGGAAAAGGAATACGGTAAAGGTACCCGCGTTAAAGTCGTTTGTGGAGAGGAGTCATCTCACGGAAAGATTGTTTCCGATCCGCTGATCGTGACACCATCGAAAGACGGAGGCGAAGAAACCATATCACTCGTTGTCGAAAAAGATTGACCGGCTTTCAACGAAAAAAAAGCGCATCCGGGGATGCGCTACCAAAAAACAACTAAATCCGAAAATTACCGATCACTCCGGCTGGAAGACCCGCACGTAGTCAACTACCATTTGCTGCGGAAACGTCGTCGTGGCGTCCGGATTTCCGGGCCAGTTGCCCCCGACTGCAACGTTGAAAATGAAGAAGTACTCGTTGTGGAATTCACTTAGTCCTTCCGGCGTGATGTTGATGGTGTTGAACAACTGGTCGTCGACATACCATTTTATTTCCGTTTCATCCCAGGTGATCGAGAACACGTGAAACTTGTCGGCAAAGGTACCGCTGGCGAGGGAGTGCCCGGGTTTGTCGCACGTGCAGGCATGACTGCCGTTGTTATCCCAGTGGAGTGTTCCATGCACCGTTTTTTCGCGTCCGCTTCCACCGATCATTTCCATGATATCGATCTCGCCGCATTTCGGCCAGCTCACGGTTGAAATATTGTTCCCAAGCATCCATAACGCAGGCCAGATTCCCTGTCCCCGGGGAAGCCTTGCGCGAATATCGATACGACCGTACTGAAATTCCTTTTTGCCCTTGGTGATGATCCGCGACGATGTGTATGCGCTCCCCGAGAAGTTTTCTTTCTTCGCGGTAATGATCAGGTAACCGTCATCGAGGGTTGTATTTTCGGCTCTGTAATACTGGAGCTCGTTGTTTCCCCATCCGTTTGACCCGGTGCCGATTTCGTGTGTCCAGTCGTTTGTGTTCAGCGTTTCCGCGTCAAATTCGTCCTGCCATACCAGCGCATAGCCTTCATAATTTTCAGGCGTCGTGTATCCTTCATCGCTCAACGGGATGTCAACAGTCACCTGCGTCGTCTTCGTTATGAAATCATTGGGAGTCGAATGGGCGTTTACGGTGATCGTATAGGTGCCGGAGGTCGTGTACGTATAAGTGCCCGTTCCGTCGGTCGTGTTGATTGTGCTCCCGGGCTCTCCAAAATAGATCGAGAAGAATGTGGCATTCCTGGCGGTTGCGGTAACGGTCACCTTGCCGATGTCAGTATCGCTTAGTTCTGTTGTAACTTGCAGATCTTCAGGCATTACTGTCTCCTCGCCGTCATCGCCTCCGCAGCCGGAAGTGAGCAGGGCTGCCAGAATCAGGATTATGTTCATGGTTTTTGTCATACGATTGTTCATGCTTTTTACATCGCCCGGTTGATTTCCGGAAACGATTCTAAAATTGCTCACAGGGACCGCCAACTCCAAAAAGTAGCCTACATCAATACTACATCGTCGGTTAGAAAACGACCACATCAACAGTACATCACAGCCGGTAATGTTAGAAAACAGCCGGATTTCGCAACATGCACGATCGATGAGGTAATTAGGCAATACATCATGGATGCATCGCCGGGGTGCTGCTGAGAACGGATTCCGATGTTTCTACCGCATTCCCGCTGGCTGCCGGCAGCCGGAAGAAAAACACGGAACCCTTTCCCTCATGGCTCTCAACCCCGATGCTGCCGCCGTTCTTTTCGATAAAGTCTTTGCAGAGGATCAGTCCCAGCCCGGTGCCTTTTTCATTGGCCGTGCCCTGTGTGGTGTATTTAGTATCGATCCGAAATAGCTTCTTCAGTGTTTCAGGTGACATTCCAACACCGGTGTCGGCGATTGAAACAACGAAGTCGCCCGTTTCGCGACGGATTGACAAGGTAATTGCCCCTGACGATGGCGTGAACTTGATCGCGTTTGAAATGAGGTTCCGGATGACTGTATTGACGCTGTGTTTGTGCGCATTTGTGATACAGGGTTCGCCCTCGTCGTAGCGGATCGTTATCCCTTTGTTGGCAGCCTGCGCCTTCAGCAGGTCGCGGTTCTGAACGAGCAGTTCGCGCAGATCAAAAGGTTCCGGCCTGAATTCGATGTTACCCGTCTGTGAACGCGACCATTCAAGAAGATTCTCCAGCAGCGTAAAGAGATTTTTCAGATTGTTATTGATTTCCCGGGCAAGCATCTGGATCTCTTCACGCGTCAGGCTGTCGGTGTGATCGATGAGCATTCGGGAGAAGGATGTAAACGAGTTCAGTGGCCCTTTCAGATCATGACTGATAATGGAAAAGAACTTGTCCTTCGTCGCATTCAGATTTTGTAGCTGGACGTTCTGCTGCGCGACCCGTGCATGAGCAGCCTGAAGCGCAATCGTTGCCCTCCTTTTCGTGAGGTAAAGGAAGAAGATAAGGCAAACGATAATCACGCCGAATCCGATTATCGTGAACAGGAAATTCTGCAGCTTTTTCTGCGTCCGGATTTCATCCTCACGACGCTTTTGTTCAAGTTCGAGATGCCGGATCTCCAGCTCTTTTTTGTCGAGTACGTAACGGTTCTCGGCTTCGAGAAGTTCGGTTTCTGTTTTTTCATTTCGCATGAACTCAATGAGCTGTGAATACGCATAAAGGTGATGAAGTGATTTGTCACTGTCACCAACAGCCTTGTAGCAGTTGCTCAGGAACTCATGTGCCCTTGCGCTTTGTTCTGCGGATTGCGCTGACTGTGCTGCTTCGAGCCCAAGTACGAGGTTCGCGATCGCGCGTTCGTAATTCCGTTTGTTAAAATACAAGACTCCTGCATTGTTATACGACTGCGCAAGCCCGGTCATGTCATCCAGACGGGTCCGAATGGCGAGTGCCGCGACGAAATTCTTCAACGCTTTTTCATCCTCCTTCATCAGTCGGTACAGTTCACCGATGTCGTTCAGGGACTGTGCTTCGCGTTCGCGGCTGCCGAGACGACGCCAGATGGCCAGCGCCTGTTTGTGTAATGACAACCCCTGCTCGTACTGCTGTTTCAAAGTATGTACGTGAGCTTTATTAAAGAGCGCCTCCGCTTTAGCCTGCGGGGAAGCAAGGCTGTCGTTGTGTATGAGAACAATTTCGTAGTTATCCAGCGCGGCGTCAAGGTGACCCTTTGCAGCATTAAGCTTTCCAAGTTTGTTTGCCAGGTAAATCAGTACAGGTGCTTCCTGATAAGTTTCGCTCAGTGTTAATGCTTTCCCGAGCAGTTCCGAGCTCTTGTGAAAATCGCCGATCAGTTCAAATACCCGGGCCATAGCCACGTAGGTAATGATCTGATCTTCGTTAAGCTTGTGTCTTTCCTCGAGTTGAAGAGCCAGAATGAACTGGTCGATCGCCCGTCCGTAGTCCGGTATCCTGAGGAGTAAGAGCATTCCCAGCTCTTTCCGGAGACGGGATTCCCGCTCATAATCGTTTATTGAGCTTGCTTCCGCGATCTGGGTCTCCAGTCGCGTAATTCGTTCGTGTGCGTTTCCCGATAGGCTTGATTTTTCGAGCGACTCATACCACTCCAACTGCTGTGTGAGCCGGCTCTCCTCAGCTTTGGCGTAGCCGGTAATAAATATCAGCAAGAGCAGGAACCGTTTCAATAGCGTTAGTTATGACTCAAAATTCGCGATAAACGAACAGTATTGAAAGGTATAACTTGGCTGGAATATTACATGTTGCCTGGACGAGAGGCGCATCAAACAAAGAAGGCTGCATGTGATTGCAGCCC
>CBKWFZ010000318.1:0-5095 GCA_966673785.1 uncultured bacterium | reverse complement strand
CTCCCATCCTCTTCATTTGCTCCTCCCGGAGTTTAATAAACTCGTCCTCGGTTACCCGTTGTCCGGACGCAGGAACTTTCAACTCGTTCTTTCGCAATGGACCGAGGTCAACGCTTTTCGCCGTGATCACGCGTTCACCGTCGTTGATATCTACTAGCAGTACCGTGCCTGGGAGGGAATTGTAAATCTCAGGTCCGAGAAATGCCCTGAGCTGATCCGTATACCATACCTTGACGTGTTGTTTACGCTGTTCGTTGTACCAGGAGGCCTCCCTGCAGTCATAACCCAGAACGGTTCGCGTTCCCGCACCGAGTTGCCATGGTAGTATTTTCATACTGTCTTCGATTAGATACCGTTTGCCGAACAACTCCTGCATGCGTATCCTTTTTGCTGTCAATTCACTTCCATAATACTCGATTACAGGACGCCTTATTTGCATACGGACATTGCCGTCATGACCGAATTCCTCTGTTTCGTCCTCATCAATTGTCTTATACAGAAATTCGCCACCACGGAAGACGAGTCTATCCTGATACGTATCGAATTCGGGCAGGACATCTTTCATCTCGGGCCGATCGGGCGGCACCGTCCGGTGAAGGTTGACCTTCACTTCATAATGAATCGTTCCTTCATCCGGGATGCTGACGAGCGCTTTTACAGCAACCACACATACCATGATGCCAAGAAAAAGTACCGCTGTTTTCATACAGTTTTTTTTGATAAAAGTACGGTTGCCGATCCGAGACAAGGGTTAACGCGCCTGAATGGAATGTTAATTAAGGTTAAAAGTGAATCGCTCTTGGCTGAAGTGCGTATTTTTGAGTGTGATGAAGAACCGGAATGCGTTGACAGTGGGTCTGATGATCACCAGTATTGTGCTGTTGATCCTCCTGGAAGGGTTGTGGCTCTACCGGTCCTACGAAAAGGAATGGTTTGACCTTCGCCGTGACGCTGGTATCCATCTGCGCTCTGCGGTAAGCGAACTCAGGGATTCTGTTTTATTCCAGAATGTCGAACCCGTTAGCGGCGATACCGCGCTCTTTGTCACCCGCGACCGGGCCATTGACACCTTAGTCCACCATTCAATTACCCGGGTTGAAAGCACAATCCATTCAACAGGCGATGATGAATCTACGCATTCCAATGTGCGTCTGTTTATCACCACTCCTTCCGACAGTTTGCGCCCGGATATCGTTAAGCCGCTGCTGGAACGACTTGCCCAAACCAAGGGCGAGCCGGGGCGCGACAAGACCTTCGTAATCCGTCTAACCCAGGACACAGTACCCCGGACGTTGTTGGCCAGGCGTTACCGTGAATCGTTAGCGCGCCAAGACATCGTATTGTCCGTAGTCATCAACGCAATGCAGGCCCCCGATGAAAGACACCTGGGGACCATACGCAAAGGGCGAATGAACCTGCTGGTAAGATCCCGGACACCAAATGTTAAAGATATTCTCGCTGACACGCTGACGACCGATGCCGCGTTTTATAATCCGGTTCGACAATATTCCGCGTCACTCGTTGGTACACGGTCCTTTCTTTTTCGCGAGATCGCACCGGAAATTTTGTTTGTCCTACTTCTCACCGCGCTTACCGGGAGTGCATTCATCCTTGTCTACCGGAATCTGAGGAGTCAGCAACGGTTGGTACAGGCGAAGAATGATTTTATCAGTAACATCACGCACGAGCTCAAGACACCAGTGGCGACAGTAAGCGTGGCTCTGGAGGCTCTGCAAAACTTCAACGCGATGGACAAGCGCGAGCTTGCCGCCGAATATCTGGAAATCGCCCTTAAGGAACTTGGCCGGCTGTCGATCATCACCGATAATATTCTGCAGATATCGGTGCTAGAGAACAACCCTGTTGCGATACCGAAACGAAAGCTCGATTTGAAGGTGGTAGCCGACGAGGTTGTGACAAGATTAAAGGTTCATGCCGAAAGTAAAAACGGTGTGATTTCCCTGATCAGCGAAGGCGACGATTTCACATTAACAGGCTCGGAAGAATACATCACAAACGCCATCACGAATCTGGTAGATAATGCGATCAAATACAGCCCCGGCAGTCCACTCATCGGAATAAAAATAATCAGCACTCCCGAAACGCTGACGATATCCGTGGCCGATAATGGTATCGGAATAGATGCAGAATTCCACGAGAAAATATTTGAGAAGTTTTTCCGCGTTTCCCAGGGCGATGTCCACACGGTGAAGGGTCACGGATTAGGTCTTAATTACGTGAAGTCAGTAGCCACGCTGCACCGGGGAACAGTGTCTCTTCAAAGCGAGCCTGGGAAGGGCAGTGAGTTTACGATCACCTTTTCGAGATCATCAGTCTAGCATATGCCGGTCAAAGTTTTATATGTCGAAGACGAACCGTTTCTGGGACGCATAGTCAAGGAAAGCCTTGAAAGCAGAAATTTCGTTGTGCACATGGTCGCGGATGGCGCCGACGCCGTTTCAGGATTCAAAACTTTTTCTCCGGACATCTGCGTGCTCGACGTCATGCTTCCTGGTGTGGATGGCTACACGATCGCTAAAGAAGTGAGGGCAATCGCCCCAAAAACGCCTGTGATCTTTGTCACAGCCAAAGTTCAAACAGAAGATCTGATCAAAGGTTTTGAGGTCGGAGGTAACGATTATATCAGGAAGCCTTTCAGCATGGAAGAACTGATTGTGAGAATTAACAATCTGCTGCGACTCACACAAACACCGCGGGATTTGGGGAGAGAAGAAATCAAAATCGGTCGTTACGAATTCGTGCCGGATCGTTACGAAATAAGAATTGACGGAAACACGCGGAAACTTTCACACCGGGAAGCTACGCTGCTGACTATGTTTCTTGAAAACCGGAATGCGACCGTCCTGCGAAAAGAGATTCTGCTGAAACTTTGGGGAGACGACTCGTTTTTTAATTCCAGAAACCTCGATGTTTACATTACGCGCTTGCGTGACCTGTTCAAGCAAGACAATAACATTCAAATCATAACCATAAAGGGAATTGGTTATCATTTCACTGACGGGTGAAAGATACGGCTACCGAAGTACGGCAGCCGTACTCAATCGCTCAGATGTTTTCCGCTTTGCGTGAAAGCGTAAACGTGGTTTTCAGCGGTCCCACCATAATGTGGAAACGTCCATCCTCCAGAACCGCATTTCCTGACTTATCGGGAAAAACCAGGTCCCTGACAGGCGAGATATCAAAGCTCACGGTTTTTGATTCGCCTGGTTCCAGACTTATCTTCTCATAATATTTCAACTCCCGAACCGGTCTGGATATGCTTGCCGTCTCATCGTGAACAAACCACAACACAGCTTCCTTACCGGCGCGGCTTCCGGTGTTTGTGACAGATACTGTTGCTTTAATAGTAGCTGAACTGTTGGATATTGTTGTGTCCGAAAGCTGCAAATCACTGTACTCGAACTTCGTATAGCTTAGCCCATGTCCGAAGTGTTCCAGTGCGATCGGGTTCTCGATTTCATGGGCCAGCTGTATTTCACTGATCTTGTGATTGTGAGGAAGGAGTCGATTCACGGCATACGGATAATTGAAGCTCAATTTTGCGCTTGGGTTAACCTTTCCGCTGATGATTTCGGCGATTGCCTGCGCTCCTTCAAAGCCGGGAAGACCCGCAAAAAGCACAGCCTTGCAACCGGGGTATAGCGTGGTGATCAGTCTTGGCCTCCCTGCAATAATCACGAGGATAACAGGCTTCCCGGTAGCCTGCGCAGCTTGCACCAGTTCAACCTGGTCGGCCGGAAGATTTAGATCAAGGATGCTGCCGAACCCTTCGGAATACGGCATCTCGCCAACCGCAACTACTACTGCATCCGCCCGCGCTGCCTTGGCTTTGAGGTCGCTGATGTTATCCGCCAGCGTAACGCCGGTGAATTCTTTTTTTAGCGCAGTATAAACTGTCAACATATCTTCCGGATAGATTTCTTCTTCCGCAGGTATCCAGCGTAAGGTCCATCCACCGGCCAGAGGTCGTTTCAAATCAGCTGCCGGACCTGCGACAACGATGTTCCTCACCTTACCAGGGTCAGCAGGCAAGACGCCTTCATTCTTCATTAGTACGATGGACTCCCGCGCTGCCTCAAGCGCCTTCGCCCGGTTTTCTGGTGAACCGATCCTGTCAGATCTGTCATTTCGCGGAAACGGATTCTCAAAAAGTCCGAGTTCCAGCTTCAGTCGAAGTACGCGGCTTACCGAAAGGTCGATTCTTTCTTCCGTGATCCGGCCTTCCTTAACCAGTTCCAGGAGGAGGTCACAGAAAGTTGTCGTGTACGGAGTCATGGCTACGTCCACGCCCGCCGTAATCGCTTTGTATGTTGCCTCCTTCTCGTTCTCTGCAACGTGGTGATTGCGGTAAAGACGGATAATATCTTCCCAGTCCGTGACAGCGACACCTTTAAACTTCAGTTGCTGCCTAAGAACCTCAGTAAGAGCCCAACGTGATGCATGTACCGGTTCACCGTTGATTTCACCGCTATTGACCATGACAGTTTTGATACCGGCATCAATAGCGGCCTTGAATGACGGAAGGTGAAACTCATACAGCGTTTGTTCCGACAGGTCGACAGGTCCGCGGTCCCAGCCATACTTCGGATCCGAATAGGCAAAGAAGTGCTTGGCCGTGGCTGCTATCCGGTATGGTGCAATGTTTTCGTTCTCCTGCACGGTGCGGACAAAAATTGATCCCATGGTGGCCGCAACGTATGGAGATTCTCCGAGCGTTTCGTAGAAGCGTCCCCACAGGGGTGTCCGTGCGATGTCAAGAACAGGTGCGAACAACCACTGATGACCGAGGTCTGCTGTTTCCATAGCGGTCACGTTGGCCATATCCTTCGCGAATTGGTTGTTGTAGGTAGCGGCAGTATTGATTGCATGGGGGAAGATTGTTCCTCCTTCGAGATAATTCGGTCCGTGCATATGATCCACGCCGTAGATGATCGGAATCTTGAGTCGTGAAACCTGCATGTTGTACTCCTGTATCCCCTTGTAAAACTGAAACCACGTTTCGGCCGGAACTGCGATACCATTCAGGAATGAACCAACATGGTATTTGCGAAGCATCGCACCCAGCTTGGCAGTG
>CBKWFZ010000317.1:0-5100 GCA_966673785.1 uncultured bacterium | reverse complement strand
AAGTACTTCTGACGTATCACCGGCGTTAGCCGGTAGTAATCTAGATGTAACGCCGCGCTCCGTTTTTACCCGGACTTACAATAAACTTGAAAATAGAAATCGATTGAATGATAATTCCTGACTATGATCAGTTTTACAGCTTACGTACTCCTCTTTCGTGAACAAACGAAACATCAGGTTCGAAAATTACGCGTTTTTTTCGTCGCGGCTATCGTGATTCTGACCCAAGTCCTGCCTGGGCAGGCGCAATTTCTTCACCGAAGCGGAAAACAGATCGTCGATGGCGACGGCCACGAGGTCATTTTGCGGGGAATGGGACTCGGCGGCTGGATGTTGCAGGAGGGCTACATGCTGGAAATGAACAGTTTCGCCAATCCTCAGCATCAGATCCGTGCAAAAATCGAAGAGCTGCTGGGCACAGCCAATACGGACGAGTTCTACGAGGCCTGGTACGCCAATCACTGCACGAAACGGGATATCGATTCCTTAAAAGCCTGGGGATTCAACTCGGTTCGCCTTCCGATGCATTACAACCTTTTCACACTGCCCATTGAGAAAGAACCTGTCGCGGGACAGCACACATGGCTGGAAAAGGGTTTTGCGATGACCGACAGTCTGCTCAAATGGTGCGCAGCCAATAGCATGTACGTTATACTGGACCTTCACGCCGCGCCGGGTGGCCAGGGTCGCGACGCTGCTATCTCTGATTATGATTCATCCAAGCCATCACTATGGGAAAGCGAGGCAAACCGGAACAAAACTGTCGCACTCTGGAGGAAACTCGCTGAACGATATGCAAATGAGAAATGGATTGGCGGATACGACCTCATCAACGAGACGAACTGGAATTTTACGGCAGGGAAGAATCAGAACGGTTGTGAAGAAACTTCAAATGCTCCTTTGCGCCAGCTGTATATCGAGATCACAAGCGCGATCCGGGAAGTAGACACAAACCATATCATCTTCATCGAAGGAAACTGCTGGGCTAACAACCACGCAGGTCTTTTTCCAGCCTGGGATAATAATATGGCGATAAGCTTTCATAAATATTGGAGTTTCAACGACATCGGTTCAATCCAGGGCATGATCAATCTGAGAAATCAGCATAACCTGCCGTTGTGGATGGGCGAAGCGGGAGAAAATTCGAACACGTGGTTTACCAGCGCAATCCGGTTACTGGAAACCAACGGCATCGGATGGGCATGGTGGCCGATGAAAAAAGTTGGGTCAGTAGTCGGACCGTTAACCATCACCCGCAACGACGGATATAATACGCTGCTGAATTACTGGAAGAACGGCGGCGCTAAACCATCGGTCGAATTTGCAAAAAGTGCCATGATGCAGCTCGCCGAAGACCTTAAAATTGAAAACACAACCTATCACAAGGATGTTATCGATGCGATGTTTCGGCAGGTGAATGAGACCACGACGATTCCATTCAGCAATCACCACCTTCCCGGCGTCATTCAGCTCTCCGACTACGATCTTGGCAGGCACGGAAAGGCATACGCCGATAAAGACACCGCCACGCATCACGTTTCTGTTGGAAGCTACACAGCGTGGAATAACGGCTGGGTGTACAGGAATGATGGCGTTGACATTCAGGAAAGCTCAGATGCAAGCCCGCTGGCAAACGGATTCAACATTGGATGGACCGCTGATGGCGAATGGATGCGCTACACAACAACGGTTGACTCTACAGCGGCATACAAGGTCACCATTCGATATGCTGCTTCGGCTACCGGATCACGCGTTCGGCTGATTGCCGGTGGTAACGCCATTACGGGTTCAGTAGAGCTAACGGCTACAGGAGGAAACCAGGTATGGTCCGACAAGGTTGTGGACGACGTATTATTAACGAAAGGTGTCAACAGCATTCAAGTCGTGGTCGATAAGGGCGGTGCCAACCTGGGATTCATCCGATTCGAACTCAGTAAGCGACAACATGAGGCACCCTTCACCGCGTTAAGTGGCGAAACGCTTCCGGGCGGGACGTGGATCAGCATCAACTTAAATAAGAAAATCAAGTTTCCGGTTTCACCTTCCGCGAGCGACTTCGTTGTTAAGGTGAATGACACCGCCCGCAGTACCGAAGAGATTGAAACGTCGGAAGCAGAACCCTTCACCATCCGTATTCGCGTCAGCGGTGCAATCATCGAATCCGATGTGATCAAAGTTTCGTATTCAGGATCGTCGGTTACCGCTACTGACAATACAGATCTCGAGCAGTTCACCGACCTCAACATTGACAACACGCTGCCTGTTCACATCGCTTTACCCGGCAAGGTGGAAGCCGAAAACTTCATCAAGAATGTCGGGCTGCAGCTCGAAACGACGACGGATTCAGGCGGGGGACAGAACGTCGGATATACGAATGCAGGAGACTATCTCGAGTACAGGGTGCGCGTTGCGGAAACCGGTGAATATAATATCGAGCTGCGCATCGCAAGCGCGGGTGCCGCCGGTTTAATCGAAATTCAGCAGCTGGATGAAAATGGTGTCGCGATAAACTCCGCGCAAATTGAAATACCTGTGACCGGCGGATGGCAGACATGGCAAACTGTTCATAGCAAGATGAATCTCGAAGCACGAAGCGGCATACTTCGGGTCAAGATTATCCGGCCGGAGTTTAACCTGAACTGGATCCGCTTTTCGCCGCTGATCATTAACGACGTCGAAGATCGCCGCCAGGGTTCGCTGAATTTATACCCCAACCCTGCGGAGACAATGCTCCGCATTCAGTTTCCGGAAAATAGTCCGTATGGTAACGCGAGCCTGCTGGTACGAAATGCCACAGGTCACGTCGTAAAGAAGCTGAGCACGCGGGAGCTCGATGAGCCACCGCTCCTTTACATCGGCGATCTCGCCGACGGGCTTTATATTCTGGAAGTCTTTACACGCGAGAAATTCTTCTCGGAGCGATTTATCAAGATCTGATTGTTTTCCTATTCAGATCCCGGATTGAAAACGGTATCGTTGAAAACAATCCGAGCTGCAGGGTGTGGTTGTTCTCGATCCTGTTTCGCAGCTGGTTATCCAGCGACCTCAGTTTTACGAGCTGATACAGATAGCCGGCTTCGATTTTCACGTTTGCCGAAAGTGATATCCCCAGCGCAGCGTACAGGCGATTCTGGTCAAAAATATTGTACCCGACCTCTTTTCCAAAGTTGATCATTACCTCGTCATAGGCGGCAAAGAACAAGCCCCGCTCTCCGGCAGTCAGCGGTACCGTAACTTTTGCCATATACCGTATGCGGTTTTCAAACCGGCCATTTTCAAAGGTTCCTTCCGTGGCATTGCCTATCATGCGCTGTTCAAGCCGGTAGCGGTGCGCAAGCTTAATTTTACCCAATGCCTGCGTGTTGGTGTACTGTTGCCAGATACGATGTTCCGGAAAAGCGTTGGGCACACCGAATTCACCATAGGGATGCGTTTGGATGAAGCCATATCCAACCGTGAACCGGCCACTGTTCTTCGTATAGATGTCCAATCCAGTTCGCAGCAATAGCTGTTGCGGTTCGGCGACAACTTCATGACGCCGCCACTGTACCTCAGCATGCAGGCCGAAGCGCTCCGAGAAGCGGTGATTGCCGAAGTACATGAACCATGCGTTGCTGTTCGTACTGTTGTTACGCGTATCCTGCGCATAACCGCCGGATGCCGCGCTCAATACAAAAACTACGAGAATTGTGGATCGTATCATTAACATGCCGTTTTGCCGCAATAATATAACATATCACAAAAAAGAACACACACGACCCCGGATTCTACACCAATGGTTCATGCACGACTTTCAATGGATTGAATAAACGTGCTGAATAACATTCATTTCTCTTTCCACCAGAGGGAGCCGCACCGTTCATCTCGGGTAACCATATCACGACGCGCGAACAATAAAAAGCCGGTGAATGATAAAAATCACATCACGCAAAAACATTTCTGGTCCGCGAGAAAGTTTTCATTTACAAAATTGTTGCCTGAATCGCTTATGACGGAGGTCATACGCGGGATTCATCCAAATCGTCCAACTTGCTCCGATCTCACATATGACAGACACTGAACCAGAGCCAGACTTCCGCACTTGCAGCGTCGCGGATATTGCACTTCGCATTCCGTCAGCAATTCGTGTCCTGAACCGCTATGGACTTGACTACTCCTGCGACGGCAAACGCAGCTTTGTACAGGCCTGCGAGAAAGCTTATGTGGACAGTGAACATGTGTGGAGCGAGATCTGTAAAGAACAGGCCATAACCGGCGCGAATACCAGGCGATCGTTCGGTTCATGGGAGACCTCCTTATTGATAGACTTCATTCTTCAACATCATCACGAATACTTACGAATTACGATTCCGCAAATCAAGGAACTGCTGAACACAATCTGCGCCGCTCATCCTGAAGATGAGCAGCTGGAAAGTATCCGCATACACTTTGAGTTGCTGGCGCATGAACTCGCAGAGCATCTCCCGCGAGAAGAACAGGTCTTGTTCCCCGCCCTGCGGAGTCTGGTCAAGTCGGCGGTGCATCCCGGAAACGAATCGCTGATAAGCGCCATTCAATCGACCATTCATGTCATGGAGCACGAACACAACAGATCGGGCGAACTCATCCGTTGCATCAGAAGACTGAGCAACGACTACACCGTACCGTCACACGCGGGTCCGACATTTCTTTTGCTGTTCCGGTTGCTCGAAGAGTTTGAATATGACGTAATGCAACACATCCATCTTGAGAATAATATACTTTTTCCCAAAGTAAAAGCCGAACAACAAAACTGATCCATCCACCTAATCCGAACTGCCATGGAGCTAAACCAGAAAATTCTAAGCGACCTTATCGTGTACATGAAGTATTCCCGGTACCTGCCCGACCTCAAGCGAAGGGAAACCTGGCCTGAGATCTGCGCCCGGTACGAGCGAATGATGTCGGAGAAGTATCCACACATGCGGGACGAGATCGACCATTGGATGCAATTCGTTTACGATCGCAAGGTGCTTCCCTCGATGCGGGCGATGCAGTTCGCCGGTACGGCGATCGCGCGGAACAACAGCCGCATATACAATTGCGCGTATTTGCCGGTGGACGACATCCGGGCATTCAGCG
>CBKWFZ010000316.1:0-5102 GCA_966673785.1 uncultured bacterium | reverse complement strand
GGGGAAACCTGGAAAGCCATCGATGAGGGACTTCGCCCGTCACCGCTCATTTCATCCATCAAACAAGTTGGCGGAAACCTGATATGCGGACATCCCGATGGCATATTCCGGTCCACCGACCTCGGGAAAACATGGACCATTGTGCATATGGGAGCTCCGGCACCGTCAATTTCTATTGGTCCGAATGGTAATCCTAAAAAAGTCTTTAAGATATTTGTCTCAGGCGATGAATTGTATGCCGTCGCGAGAAACGACGGATGCTAAACGACGCTTCAGTCAAATAATTTTGTTAGCGCACAAAACATGAAACCGAAATGAACAGAACCAGCGGATCTCCATTAACGATTGCTCTCCTGACAGGCTTTATCCTTTCAGCCTGCTTCAACGTTACGCATGCACAAAGCAAAGCTGAAAAGCTCGACAAGCTGATCAGCGCATATGCGGAGTATGGTAAATTCAATGGGTCTGTTCTCGTTGCCGACAAAGGGACCGTCATTTACAAAAAGGGATTTGGACTGGCAGACATGGAATGGAACATTCCCAACCAACCGGATACCAAACACCGGTTGGGTTCCATCACAAAGCAATTCACCGCCATGCTGATCATGCAGCTGGTTGAACAGGGTAAGCTGAAACTGGATGTCCCCATTACGACCTGGCTTCCGGATTACCCTAAGAAAAACGGAGATATCATTACCATTCATCACCTGCTCACGCACACCTCCGGAATTCCGAACATGACCTCGTTTCCGGGATTTCTTAAGAACGTAAGTCGCAATGCGTACACGCCCGCGCAGCTTGTTAGCATGTCCGCCGACTCGACGCTGGAATTCAAACCCGGAGAACGGTTTGCCTACAGCAATTCGGGCTATCTGGTCCTGGGATACATCATTGAGAAAGTCACCGGCAAATCGTACGAGCAGGTTTTGCAGGAGAATATTCTTACCCCGCTCGGCATGAAAAATACCGGCTATGATCATCATGAAACGTTGTTAAAGAACAGGGCCAGAGCTTATGAAAAAAATGGCCGGCATTACGTTAATGCCCATTTCATTGATATGTCGGTGCCCCACGCGGCGGGAGCAATGTACTCAACCGTGGAAGACCTGTTTCGCTGGGACCAGGCGTTGTATGCGAATCAGTTGTTGCGGAAGGAAAATATGGAACAGTTGTTTGGCAAACACATTCCGGCATGGGGGAACAGTCATTACGGATATGGTTGGAGCATTGACGAGATCCGGTTAGGCAACGCTGAAGAACGAATAGCAACCATTGGCCATGGGGGAGGGATAAACGGTTTTAATACCCAGATCACACGAATCCCTTCGGATAAATCATTGATTGTTTTGCTGAATAACACGGGCGGCGCTCCACTTGGAGAGATGGCGAGCGCCATCGCTGCTATTCTGTATGATAAGTCCTATGACCTTCCAAAGCGTTCCGTTGCTTATTCACTCGCAGACAAAATTGACAAGGAAGGACTTCAGGCTGCGCTTCAATTTTATCCGGGCATCAAAGATGCGGCCGGATATTATCTCAACGAACATGAGATGAACGGAACCGGATACGAATTCCTGTTGTCGGGAAAGGCGAAAGAAGCCGCTGCAATTTTCAGGCTGAATACGGAGGCGTTCCCCAAATCATCGAATGTTTACGACAGCTATGGCGAAGCGCTCATGGTCCTTGGTAACAAAAGCGAAGCCATCGAGAATTACAAAAAATCCGTTCGGCTAAACCCGGGCAACGAAAACGGCATAAAGATCCTTAGCGAAAATGGCGTAAAGGCAGAAGACGTGATCTTCAAGGTTTCCGCTGCCGACCTGAAACTCCTGGAAGGTGAATACGCAAATGTCAACAACAAGGAGTGGAAGATCAAATTTGAAGTCACGGAAGGGATACTGTACGGCAACGACCGCGGCTACCGGTACAAAGTACTTCCCACTGCCAAAGGCGAGTTCGTCAATCCCGACGACGGTGCTTCACTGGTTTTCGATACGAAAGACAAGAAGGCGATTACGATGGTGTTGTTCGGGAGGGAGAGGTTCAGGAAGATGTGAAAACCCATGAACGATAACCTTTGACTTGATCTTAACAAGGGTAATACCGTTTATTTCGAATTACCAAGAACGTAGCCGATGTTTATCAGTGCGCCCAATCCATTGGAATAGAAGTCATCTTCTTTGGTGTGAATTCTTGTTTTTTCCCACAATCCTTCGACAGAAATCTGCCATGTTTCATTGATTTTGTAATTCACACCTGCGGCCCCTCTGTACCCAATTTCAGAAACCAGGGCAATCTCCAGAAGATTTGCGGCATAATCCTCATAATATACCCTTCGATTTGTCCGTGAACTTTTTGATCCGGCGTAGCAAAATCCAGCCAGTACATAGGGAGAAAGTCTCCGATTAAGAATATTATACCTGAGGTTAAGGGAAATTTGGCCCGACTTAATCAGGTAGTCAAAATCCATTCTTTGAACCCCATAATTCAGCGGTCCGATACTGTATTTTCCACCTTTCGAAACAAAGAACAGTTCCGGCTGGATATACAATTTATCGACAAGCCGGATAAGCACGTACGCGCCCAACAGGGTTCCCGAATGAGTCTCGAAAGTGTAGCCGGAGTACGTTCCTTTGACATATTCGAATGTGGACAAATACGGTCCGCCCTTGATCCCTACCGTAAAAATTGGTTCCGCTTTTTTTCCAAAAACTCCTGATGTCACCTGGCCGTCTTTGTCTCCGTTATATGTACGATCTGTCTTTTTTCTGAACGTTATCAATAACCGTGTCCTTCCTGGTTAACATTTGAAATACTGTGTCTTTCTGCAGATAATACCGATTTCTCCCCTTGTACAGTGTTATATCACCAACAGCCAGGACCTGCAGGAAAATCCGCTCCCTGGAAATTGACCCGATGGTTACGGATTTAAACATTCGTGTTTTGGATAAAACAAAGGAAATATCGCTTGCGCTATATGCCCTATACGCGTTTTCTTCCAAACTTCGAAAGGAAAGGCTCGTCGAATAATTTTCGATTGCCTTAAGCGTCCCTTTTAAGGTGTCACCGGCGTTCGTAATCAGCAAGTCGCTGCCTGTCTGAGCAAGGGAAGCAATGGACGTATAAAAAAAGAAAAAGCTGAGAAGACTGGTCCTTAAGAATTTCATTGATACATCGTTATTGTTACCAACGGGTTAACTAAAAGCAATGTACGCGTTTTCTTCAATAATCCATCGATTTTGGTTTGAACGCCGGACATTTCCGTCAGGTTTTCTTTCACGAATGAGAGTCGTCGTGACAGACAATAACGTGATTTTCCAAACTATTTCAGGGTGAGCAGATACAGATGCAATGCAGTCAGTTCGTCCTCCGTAAAGTTTTTTGTTATCGTCCAGGGCATTTCTTCCGGTTTCAATTGTTTTCCTTCAGGAGTTTCACCCGTGTGCAATGTCTTGATGAACTGCTCGTGCGTCCACTTACCCGGATTGCCGGTAGACGTGATATCGGCCACATACTTGCCTCCGGGAACCGGCGATTCTCCGCCTTTCATGTCGGGGCCGTGACAATTGATACATATCGTTGAGAGGTACTTGCCATATTCAACGGATAGCTCACTCACTACAGGCTGAGCGAAAGGTATGGTATGATCCGTAAGTTCGGCAGGAAGTAATGGAATGAGTCCGAAGGCTGACAGCACATAACCAAGAGGGCCGATGCGGAATGAAGGAGGTTCGTTATCAACGGGAGGGACCTGCGAACAATAGGCGATCAACGCCGCGATGTCTGATTCACTCATCTGACTCAATTCATGCGACGGCATCAGATACAGTGGCTTCCGCTCCCGGTTCAAGCCATGCTTCATGGCAAGAACCCAGTCTTCGTAGGAGAAATCGTCAGGCAGGCCCCCTTTGCCTTTTGTGATATTCCGGGTGCTGAAACGACCGATTATAAAATCGTCAACCAGCGTGCTTCCTCCGAGATTGTCGCCATGACATTCGCGGCATGCACGTGTTCGTGATAACCGTTCACCATGGGCAATTGACGATGAATCGTAAATGATCGCGATCGACTCAGTTTGCACGTCATACTTCCTGCCAGCGCGTATAGCAATATTGATGTAGCTGTAGGCAAACACAGCAACCACAATTGCAAGTATAGAAAGAATGACTATGCCAGTTACTTTTAATAGTTTCTTTATCATTGTGTTTATTGAATAGGAGTAATCGTTTATCGGCAATACCTGTTCACAAGAGCAGCTTCCTTATTCCGTGAGCGCTTTGCTATCAGGTGAAACAGTGGCATGAATAATTTGAAAATGCCGGAAGGTGTTGTGCCACTCATCACGGTGAGGATACACACGTGCGCGAATTTTTTAGGAATCCCTTTCTTGTTGACCTTGCCATCCAGGGCAAGTCCGTAGGCAATCGCTATTGCCTTTTCGAATCCGGGTTGAGCCGGCCGCAGCTCCACCAGAAACGTTGTAGTCTTGGATGTGCTGTTCGTAAAATGATGTGACGCCCGGGAGGGAACTACGGCAACGTCGCCTTGTCTGAGGATGTGCTTCTTGTTTCGAATGCGCACCTCGAGTTCACCATGAAGGATATGAAACTTTTCTGTGAAGGCGTTATGCGCATGGGGTGAGTTCCCTCCACCAGGGGCAACCTCGACTTCCAGCAATGTGCATTCCCCATTCGTTTCGCTACCAGATTTCAAAATGGTCGCCTTATCGCCAAATACAGGATTTTCAAATGTCCTTTTCATTTTTACCCGCCGCTGTTTTTAGGCATGATACGAGCGCAGGGCAGGGTGGAGGCTACGCAAAAAGGCGGGATTACTACGCGAAAGGACTTTTCAAAAGGCTGGAGAAACGGAAGTAGGAAGAATTATTGAGCAACCCGTCTGCTGCGGTTTACGTACATTGCCCAAACCAACCCCTCTCAAAGCCTGATTATGCGCGCACCTGCCCTTTTATATTCCGATCTGTTTAAAGTTATCAATAAGGAACGCGGCAACCATTCAGGTCCCGACAAAGCAAACCTGGAGCTGGCCATAGACAAAGATCTGGGCATATTTCAGCTTGAACGCATTTCATCACCTCACTT
>CBKWFZ010000315.1:0-5112 GCA_966673785.1 uncultured bacterium | reverse complement strand
AATCGGGCTTCTTTCGGATACACATGGCTACCTCGATCGACGTGTTGGCGACTACTTTCACCAATGCGACGAGATCTGGCATGCCGGCGATATTGGCGACCCGACGGTCCTCGACGCACTGGAACAGCTAAAGCCTGTGCGCGCCGTGTTTGGAAATATTGACGATAAAATAATGCAGGCCCGTGTTCCGGAAGACCTGCGTTTCACGTGTGAGGGCGTGGATGTTTTTATGACTCACATTGGAGGGTCGCCTCCGCGTTACAATCCGCGCGTGCGGAAGATACTCAGTCAGGGCGCTCCCGGACTTTTCATATGCGGACATTCGCACATCCTTCGCATCAAGCGCGATGCAGCATTGAACGATATGCTTTATCTGAACCCGGGTGCCGCCGGCAATCATGGATTCCATACCATCAAAACGATGGTCCGGTTCACACTGAGTAAAGGCGGGATCAGTGACCTCGAGGTTATCGAACTTGGAAAACGCGGTGCAATCAGCACCTGAACGCAGCCGTTAAACGTACTGGTTCAGCATCACCGGCATAACGAGCATCAGAATATCTTCGTTGGAATCTTTCTCTGCCGGAAGAATTACGCCCGCCTTATTCGGTGCCGACATGGTCAGCTGGATCTTGTCGGAATCAAGATTTGTCAGCATCTCGATCAGGAATTTGGCATTGAACCCGATTTCGATATCCTCACCATCGTGCTCGCATGAAAGGCGTTCATTCGCTTCGTTTGAAAAATCAAGATCTTCGGCGGATATCTGAAGTTCACTACCTGTAATCTTGAGCCGCACCTGATGGGTAGTCTTGTTGGCGTAAATCGAAATTCGTTTCAATGCTCCGAGCAAGTCGCTTCGCTCGATCGTCATCTTGATGTTATTGGCTGATGGGATGACATTCTCATAATCCGGAAACCGTTCATCGATGAGACGACAGATCATCCGTATATTTCCAAATTTGAAGAATGCGTTCGAAAGGTTGAAGTTTACATTGACTTCCGTATTCTCGGAAGGTAACGTCGCTTTCAGAAGGTTCAGCGCCTTGCGCGGAATGATGATGTTGCTGCCATTGTCCGACTTGACGTCAGCACGGCGATAGCGGACAAGGCGATGGCCATCGGTAGCCACGAACGTTGTATTCTTGTCGCCAAGGTTAACATACACACCCGTCATTGCAGGGCGCAGTTCATCATTGCTGGTGGCGAAAATTGTATTGTTCACCGCGCGGGAAAGAACGTCGGTTGATATCTCGGCGCTGAAGTCATTGCTGACATTCGGTACCTTGGGGAAATCCGTTGCGTTTTCACCGGAAAGTTTATACCGTCCGTTGTCGGAAATGATCTCCACGCTATACGTTGATTCATCAATCGAAAATGTAACTGGCTGCTCAGGAAGGTTCTTCAGGGTATCAAGCAGTATCCGCGCAGGAACCGCAATGCTGCCCTTTTCTTTTGATTCTACCTGAATCTCCGTGATCATCGAAGTCTGCAGATCGGATGCGGTGACAGTCAAACTTCCCTTATCGAGTTCAAACAGAAAATTCTCCAGGATCGGCACGACAGGGTTGGTTGTGATCACTCCATTAATATTAGAGAGCTGCTTCAGCAGATACGCGGAGTTTACGATGAATTTCATTTTCGCAAAGTAGTGGTTAAATAATTGCGGGTAAATTTATAAAGAAAACCGAAAAATAATACGGGGCGGTTAAAGTGCAAAAAAAGGGTGAAATCCCCTATCGCTTTAAGAAAAATTCTTTGGGCCTGAGCAGTGGAACAATACGCTCTTCCGCCAGGATCGCATAAATGTCGTCTCCGATAACGCCGACAAACTGATTATCAAGGGTGTAGACCCTCAGTTTGTAGGTCCGGCCACCGATATCGGTGATCGTATAGCTGGCGTGAGGTTCGGTTTTTGCAAGGCTGTCAAGATTCGCAGACGGTTCAAGATACTGATCCACGGTTAGCAGCGATAAATCATCGAGAAAGGTATTAAGACGGGCGGTATCCGGCTCCGCAACTCCCTGAAGCGCGGCCGTGTTCCGGCTCATTTCAACAGTGAAATCGCCCTTCGGATTCCTGAATGCCGTTTCCAGCTTACGAAAATTTGTCCAGTTAAGATCAAAGATCAGCTTTTCCCGCCATTGAATCGGAGCAAGCTCAAAAATTCCCGAAACGTAAACGCGGTATCCGGGAATTACCACGACATGGGGAGTGGCCGCCTCTTCGCTGAGGAAATAGGCCAGGGTTTTCGATGAATTACCCCCCGCAAAAAATTCCAGTTCCGGCTGACCGTCATTGAGCAAAGAAACTTTTACCCCATTGTTTACCAGATGCTGCGCAATGGAGTCTTCCATTGACCGGGCAACAGGGCGCTTGGCCTCAGCTTGCTGCAATGTGGCAAAAAGTACTTCAACAAGATTTCTGTCTGCCGGAAACGCGCCATTGACCTGCCACCGATTTGATTTGTAATGAAGATTTACTTTTCCCGACGGCGACTCCATAACAACTTCGTCAATCGCCCGCAGGTCCGCATGCCGGTAAAGGTCTTTCTGAACGGCGAAGCCCGAATCCTGCCGCACAAACGCAAACGCGACGACTATCGCAATCACGAGCGATACAAAGACAATCAGCAGCTGTTTATTTCTTCTTTCGTACATAATTAAAACCGGGCATACTTTCTTTTTCGAACGACCGAACGCACAACGCCAAAAACAATCAGCAAAAGCAGCGGAAGCACAATGTTAACCACCTGCCAGTACGTCTTTTCATCCTGCAGCCGCTGACGGTCAAGCGGACGGATCCTGACTTGTTTTGTCCGCGCCTGGATGAGACCCTCCTCTTCAGCCAGGTATGCCATTGCATTCATAAGCAGATCGCGGTTGGCAAACGTGTAATTTGAAAACGGATCGAATCCAAGCATCTGCGGCTGACCCGTGCGTGGATTGAGTTCATTTCGCGCGATGTCACCATCCGCGATCACAATGATCTTTGTTTCAACGCCTGCCGTTTTGTTGCCGGTGGAGTCAACGCCATCGGGCAAAAAGCGGTTGCGAAACAACGAGGTAAACGATCCCTCCAGCAGGTATCCAACGGGAATATGCGGCGTGTCGAATGACTCGTTGGAGATATTGCGCAGTTCGTTCACGCTGATGTTAACCGGCGCGCCAACAACACGCGCGTAGGGAGACGTGAGCATCAGCGGCGTCTTCCGGACTCCTTCAGCCTTAACGGTATCGATACTGCTGACAAACCGTGTGAGCACCGCATCCAGGTTGCGTGTTACCGCGTGATCGGGATAATTGCTGATCAGCGGAAAAAATGGCCAGTCGATCATCTGCATCTGTGGCTTCCCCCCCACTTGTCCGGTCACGATCGGGTAAAGCGCGGCATGCTGATCCTGAACAAGGTCAAGATTTATCCGAACACCGTACCGAAAGAGTTGATCGTCCAGATTATGGCGGTAAGGAAACGCAAAGTACCCGTCGCGTGATGCACTATCCATGCTTGCCTCAAGCTTGTCGAGCATAAACAGAACCCTGCCACCGTGCATGATGAACTGGTCAAGCCTGTATTTCTCCGCCGGCGTATAGGGCGCGGTTGGTTTTGCGACAATCAGCACGTCATAACGGTCAAGATCAGTCCCGCGATCAAGATTGACCGTGAAGACGTCGTAAAACTCCAGCAACTCGTTGTTGAAGCTTGCCAACTCAAGACTGTCAAGCTCTCCATGCCCGCGAACCAGACCGACCTGTTTCCTTTCCGTATTTGTTAATTTGTAAATCGCATTTGCGAGCTCAAACTCCACACCTTCTATGGATTGATTAATTACTTCTTCAGAAGACGTCGTTTTATTACCCTTGAGCAGCATAACTCCGGTCTCGAGCCCGCCATAATTTACCACAGCCCCCGGGAAGATGATTTTTTCAACGCGCTGCCCGTCACGCTTATCTACCACGTTGGTCGGCTGAATACCCTTTGCAGCGAGATCGGCCATAAACTCATTCCGCGCTTTTTGTCCGATCGCCGTTGCAGGATCGGTGAACGAAAAACGAACACGGTTACCGGAATAGATCCTGAACTCCTCAAGTGTCTCCTCGATACTCTTCCTGAATCTTCTGAAACCCGCGTTAAGTTCTCCTTCGAGGAACACCTCCACATATATTTCATCGTCGAGATCGCGAAGCAGTTCGCGCGTCTGGTCCTTTATAGTGTAACGCTGCTCTTCGGTAAGATCGACCCGAAAAAAGAAACGCGTTCCAAGTATGTTCAACAGGATGACGAACAGTGTCAGGTTGACAATCGCAAGTACATCACCAAACGGTCTGCTTTTCCAGTTTACCATTGCCTGATCCCCAGAATAAATTTAGTGAGTGCGAGCATCAACAGGATTACGCTCAAAAAAAAGATCAGGTCGCGACTGTCAACCAATCCGCGACTGAGCGACTCGTAATGATCGAGAAGGCCGAGCTGCTTGATCACCAATGAATTTTCCGACCACAGGTTCATCGTGGCTAGTGATTCAAAGCCGGAAAACAGGAAGAAACAAAGAAAGGCTCCGATAATGAAGGCGATGATCTGATTTCTGGTGACTGACGAGGAAAGAATACCTACGGAACAAAAGACGGCGCCCAGAAGCACAAGGCCGATATACGATCCGATCACTCCGGGCGTATCGATATTTCCGGCGGGAGAACCCAGCGCATAAATCGAAAAATAATAGATCAGCGTCGGGATCAGTGCGCAGACGAACAGGAAGAAACAAGCCAGGTATTTTCCAAGCACGATGTCCCAGTCTGACAGCGGTTTCGTCACGAGTAGTTCGATGGTGCCGGCCTTACGTTCCTCCGCAAAAGAACGCATGGTGATAGCTGGGACGAGGAAAATAAAAACATACGGACCCAGTGAAAAAAGTGTGTCCATATCGGCGTAGCCGTAAGCGATGACGGAAGATTCCGGGAACACCCACATCAGCAAACCCATTGCTATCAGAAAAACACCAATCACAACGTATGCGATAAGGGAGTTCAGGAAGCTGTTAAACTCTTTGGCAAGGATCTGGATCATGTCAACTGTAAAGCTGCAAAACTAACTGTATTTTTCTAATGAGCA
>CBKWFZ010000314.1:0-5129 GCA_966673785.1 uncultured bacterium | reverse complement strand
TTCGTGCTGGCGGCGCCGCTTAGCTGGTTTGCCGTGGATTGGTGGCTGGAACACTATACATACAAAGCGCAGGTGGGAATCGCTATCTACCTTCTTGCCGGAGTAGGTGCTTTCCTTGTGGCATGGGTTACGATGGGCTACCAGTCCGTAAGAGCTGCCATGACGAATCCTGTAAATTCGTTGAAAAGCGAATGATCAGTACCCGCGGGTAAGATCGACAGCATTTTCAATGCGATGATTCCCGAGGAAGAGCTTGAGGTTTTTCAGGAACTGGTTGACTTTGCCTTCGTCTTCGAGGCGGTGTCCCCCGCCGGTATGCTGGGTGAGGATTACCTGTTTCATACCCCACAACGGGTTCGATACGGGTAGCGGCTCTTCGGAAGTAACGTCGAGTACGGCTCCCGCAAGTCGCCCGGAATCAAGCGCGCGAATGAGCGCGGACTCGTCAGTCGTTACGCCTCTGCCTATACTGGCGTAAATACTTCCACCCCGCATCGCCTCGAAGACGGGTTCGTCAACCGCCGTTCCCGCGGAACCGGGAAGCGTGTTGATTAAGATATCTGTTTCCGGTAACGCCTGAATCAAACTACTGCGCGAACGGATTTCCGCATCAGGATTAGTTCTCGCCACAAACCTGACGTCGCAGTTGAAACCTGAAAGCAATCTTGCTATCGCCTGCGCAATTGTGCCGGCACCAAGAAGGATGACACGCTTTCCCGTAAGCGTTTCCATTTCGTAACGCAGGGGTTTACCAACCCACCGCTTCTCTTCCTGCAGCCGCACCAGTGTATGTACCGACCGGTAAAATGCCAGAATTCCCGAGACAATTGTCTCGGCACAGTTGATCGAAAAGAAGTCTCCCATGTTGGCAACAACAGCATTTGTCTCGATTCCCCGGTATTGATCGAACCCTGCTGAATCAAGCTGCCAGAACAAAAGCTTTCCGTGGCCGGCAATCCATTCTCGGGGAGGATTTCCGAAAACAACCGGACACAAACGGCAGCGCTCAAAGGACCTTTCCCGGTCGCTTTTGTCATTGAAGTCCACCTGAGCCGTATTTTCCCGAATGAGGTCCTTTAAGGGCTCGTTCAGATCGCTGTATACGAATACTGGTAATTTTTCCCGCATAGGTGTCTTGTCTGAAATAAAACTTTTTGTGCCTGCCTGAAATTTATAACCCTGGTCTCTGTGAAAAAATTCTTTTTCCGCGGGCGGGGACGTGGCGCCCGAAGCTAAATCAAGTTTGATATTAAGAATTCACCGGTGCAAGCTGACAAAATCGCGTCTGGAGCGATGCAGTTTCGAGGTTCGCAGATATCTAATGGAAAGATGCGGATCAACAATCGCTTATAAAGACAACCCCCTCGGTCACGCGGTTTTTGACCGGAAGGAGTTTACACGTTGTTGCAATTCCGGGTTAACCTGATACGAAACAACAGTACCATCATTCATGACCTCAACAATCCGGTAGCCGCGGTACGCTACGCCCCAGTTCCCGCCAATGTGACCGTCAAAAAAATAAGGCATTCCGCGGAATGTCTTTACTTCGTCCTGATCGTGGTCATGTCCATGAAACACCGCGCGCAGATTGTTTTGTGAGCGAAAGGTTCTGATCAGACGGTTGCATTTGATTCCGTTATCGGTCCATTTTTTCGGAGTGATGTGCATGAAAACAAATAGTTCATCTGCGGCATGATGGCTCCGTAGCGTTGACTCTGTCAGGTCGATGTCCGGACACAGGTATTCTCCATTTTCGTTGGAAGTATCAAGTACGACGCACGCTACATCATTCATCGTAAAACTATAGTCGAGTGGATGTCCCCAGGTGCTCAGCCACATATCGGCAGGAACGCGGTCATGGTTGCCCCGCGAAACATGATACGGTACGGCAAGCGTATCAAACCTCTCCTTCACGAGGGGAAGCAGCTTCGGATCGTCGTGAATCAGATCTCCGTTAAACAGAACGAATGACAGTCCGCGCGTTTCATTCTCAACATTGAGCCAGTTTACCATGTCGTTATGAAATCGGTCGAAGGCGGTGTTGGGCTGGCCGTAATGTCCATCGGATGCAACCGCAAAACGGAGCTTGACCTTTTCATCTTCGGGAATCCTGTATCCGCGAGGATTCGCCATGAGTGTCTGCCCGGCAAGGACAACACTAAGGGTCTTTGCCGTCGTTTCGATAAACGTTCTTCGATTCATACGCGTGGGGCAATCACGATTCTTTCCGCGGAGGCGTGATTTGAAATTGAATTTAAAAAGGCGTCGTTGAGAATCCGAATCTTTTGTTTGAACTCTTTAAGCTACAACGATGAATGAGTGCCAATCCCAATTGACGCGTCAGCAGATCGTTTATTTTTGAGTGGGGACAGCGATCAGGGGGCGCCTCACGAAGAATGAAATATGAGTGAGTGTGGTTGTGAGAAGGAACGCTATTAACTGGTGGCCGACGCCAAGTGCGATGGGAACAGCGTTCACCAGAGTGAAGATGCCCAGAATCACCTGGAGCAAAGTCAGTCCCAAGAGCACTGCGCTCCCCCGCATTACCTCCGCGCGTTCGTCATTGCGCAGTTTCCACCAAACCAGCAATATGCAGCCTGTGACGACAAACGCAAACCATCGGTGCAAAAACTGAATGGTGACTCCGTTTCCGAACGAGACGAACAGATTTTCGGGAATGAGACGGTCACCCATCAACGGAAAGGTATTGTAGTAAAAACCGGCTTTGAGACCGGCCACAAATGCGCCAAGGACAATTTGAACGACGAGGAAGACACCGGAGATGCGAAGTAGCCATGGCGTTGGTTGCCTGAAAGGTTCTTCGTGATCAACGTCGAGAAATGTACGCCAGATAACGACGCTCAGATAGAGTGCGAGGCCAAGATGCAACGCAAGGCGGTAATGACTCACATAGGGCAGGTCCTGCAATCCGCTCCTGACCATAATCCAGCCCATGAGCCCTTGTGCCATTCCTAGTGCTAAGATCACCCATAACCGCCGCAGGAGCCAGAGCGGAATTCTACCTGCCATGTGAAAGGCGACAAAAGGAATGAAAAATACCAGGCCCGTAATCCGTCCCGCGAGTCGGTGAACGTATTCCCACCAGTAGATTCCCTTGAAATCGCTGAGCGTAAAATCCTGATTGATCTGCCTGAACTGAGGCGTTTCTTTGTATTCCGAAAAAGCCACCGCCCATGCGTTCTCGTTCAGGGGAGGCAGTACGCCGGTAACGACATCCCATTTCACGATCGATAAGCCGGAGCCGGTCAGGCGGGTGATGCCTCCGAGCGCGACCATCAGCAAGACAAGACCATAGCCGGTGATGAGCCAGATTCTAAGCAGGTGTCGGTGCTTCGGTGTCATGGTTGCAAATGGCGAAACATAAATGAATCAGCCAGCTCCTCCCATGACGAAAGTCATCAGCGAGACGGGAACATCAGTTTGCCTGAATGATTTCTATCTCTGTACGGCGATTGATCTCGCGGCCACCAAGTTCATCATCGTTTGATACGATAGGTCTTTCAGAACCGTAACCTTTTGCGGAGAGTCGTGTTGCATCAACACCGTTCGAAACGAGGTAGTCAACCACGGCTCCGGCGCGTCTCAGCGACAGTGTTTTGTTTGACGCGGCATTACCGGTGTTGTCCGTATGGCCGTTGATCTGAACCTTAAGATTAGGGTTCGTAAGCAGAAGTTGCTGAATTTTTTCAATTTCGGCAATCGATTCATTCTTAAGATCAGCTTTCCCGACGTCGAAGAATATATTTTTAAGGATCACCTTCGATCCGACTTCGGCGCGAACCATGATAATATGTGTGTCGATTTCCTGGAACTCTGCGAACTTGGGCACATTGAAGTTGATCGAGTTAAAAAGATACCCCTCTTTTTCAGTAGCCACCCCGTAGTTACCGCCGTGTGGAATCACCAGTTCGAAATCGCCGGTCTCTGGATCTGTCGAAATTCGTGAAAGAACCTTTTTGGTTTCATTGTCGACAAGCGAAATGGTCGCGCCGAGTGGCGACGCGCTGGTTTCATCGATCACCTTTCCCTTAAGGACCGTCACAACCCGCTTTTCACGGCTCGCCTGAATCGAAGGATCGACGAAATCGGTACTCTTCGGCTTTTCCGTCCGCGGTTTTTCAGCAACGACCACCGGTTTTGGTTTCGGCTTGAATTTCGGCTCCAGGAACTTGATCGAGTAAATGTCAGTTTCGCCGGTACCGCCTTCCTTCATGGTTGAATAGTAGCCACGTTTCTTATCAGCCGACACAGTGAAGAAGCCGTCGTACTCCCACGTATTGATTGGCCATCCCAGGTTCTCCGGCTTCTGCCACTTTCCGTTCTTGAATTCGCTTACGAAGATGTCGCTGTTGCCAAGGTTGGGGTGGCCATCGCTTGAAAAATAAAGCGTGACTCCATCGGGATGGATGAACGGAGCGTCTTCGTTTTCCGGCGTGTTGATCAGCGGTCCCAGATTCACTGCCTTACCCCAGTCACCCCTTGCATCGAGCTCGCTCACATAAAGATCGAGTTCACCGATGCCACCGGGTCGGTTGCTCGCGAAGAACAGCTTTTTACCATCGGCGCTTACGCTGGCGCTGGTCTCCCAATACATCGAGGTGTTAATGTTCTTGTTCAAAGGCGAAGGCTTGCTCCATTCATCGTTTTCGAGGCGCGAATAATAGATGTCGCCCGCGCCCTCTTCATAATATAAAAACAATGTTTTCCCGTCAGGCGAAAGAGACGCCGCCGCGTCGTTATACTTTTGATTAAGGTTAGCGCTTATTTTTTTTGGCGTTTCCCACGTTTCGCCGGTCTTTCGGCTGATGAAAATATCCTCGTAGTTGGTTTTCGTTCGAATTGCTTTTTCGTCATCACTCCGGTTTGACGTGAAGATCAGCGTAGTGCCATCGGCGGAAATGATCGGAGAGTAATCATGAAACTCTGTATTGACCGCTTTCACGTTCTCAATTACCACGTTGAGCTCGTACTGTGAAAGCGAGTCTGCGATGCGGCATTCCTGAATTTTTTTATCCGCAATTGCGGCAAGACCACTTTTCTTTTTCTTGAACTGTTGAAAATGTTCGATAGCCTTGATGAATTCGTTTGTGTTTTGAAACGCAACTCCG
>CBKWFZ010000313.1:0-5155 GCA_966673785.1 uncultured bacterium | reverse complement strand
CAGTAATGTTCGCGATCGGAAGATTGCCCGGTTGGATTGCCCAGTGGAAAGAAATGCGTGAAAACAAAGAGCCTATCGGCCGCCCCCGGCAGATATATACCGGAACACCCCTGCGCAGTTTTGTCGAGATGAAGAAGCGGTAATCATACCTTAACCCTGCACGATGGATCTACAACAGGCGTTTGAGAAAGCAGTGGCGCGGTCGAAGGAATTGACGAAACGCCCCTCCAATGAGGAGCTGCTTAAACTATACGCCCTCTACAAGCAAGGTACCGATGGCGATGTGACGGGTGACCGGCCGGGAGGGTTCGACTTCAAGGCCATTGCCAAATACGACGCATGGGCTGACCAAAAAGGCAAATCCCGGGAATCCGCCATGGATGAGTATATCCGGTTTGTACAGACACTGCACGATCAGTACGCCTGAATGTGAATCTCTTTTACCAGCCACGGATCCGTGAAGGCGTTGATTACCTCGACGCCGAGGAATCCCGGCACTGCACCCGGGTACTACGCCGCCGGACCGGAGACGCTATACGCATTACCGATGGCCGTGGTTTTTTTTATGATGCCATTATCGAAGATGATTCATCACGGGCATGCCGGTTCCGGATCACGGCAACGGAGCTCGCACAACCCCGCCCCTGTACGCTGCACATCGCGGTCTCTCCGACCAAGAACGCTGACCGGATCGAGTGGTTCGTGGAAAAAGCAACAGAATTCGGAATCGATAAAATAACCCTGCTGGCATGCGAGCATTCCGAGCGCACGTTCCTGAAACTGGACAGGCTCGAAAAGGTAGCAATCAGCGCAATGAAACAGTCTCTCAAGGCATCGCTGCCCGTAATTGCTCCGTTGACCCGTTTCGATGAACTGGTGCAGACCGCTGCTGATGAAAACCGGTTCATCGCACATGTCGATGAAAACAACCCCCTGCACCTGATGGCGGCGGCCCGGGACCGCCAGGGGTCACACCTCGTGCTCATCGGACCGGAAGGTGACTTTTCGAACCGGGAGCTTGACCTTGCTGCGTCAGCCGGTTTTGTCAAAGTCAGTCTCGGGGGAAGCCGGCTGCGTACCGAGACGGCGGCGCTCGCAGCGTGTCATATCCTCAATCTGCTCCACCCCTAGCCTGCCACAACGTCGTTACTTTCATTTTCCCTGGCGTGAAACGGCAGCGCATCAACCTTCACCCGGAACTAATCAGGCTTCCAGCGTACGCGCTGAATTCTCGTCAGGCTCTTGTTAATCGGTCATAATCCTTGTTAATTGCCTTACGACCGGAGCAAGTTTCGGTGGATGTTTCAACCTCTCTATACCACTACATGGTTCTAAACTATATCTGGGTCGGATTCTTTCTCATCGCATTCATCGTTGCTCTCGTCAGACTTATCTTTTTTCAGGACATGGATGTGTTTCCGGCGATGTTGCAATCAACCTTCGACAATGCGCGTCTCGGATTTGAAATATCCCTTGGGCTCACGGGCGTGATGGCGCTTTGGCTGGGGCTGATGAAGATCGGTGAAAAGGGCGGCATGGTTCCGATCCTGTCCCGGCTTGTCGGACCGTTCTTCTCGCGTTTGTTTCCCGAGATTCCAAAGAACCATCCTGCCATCGGATCCATCATCCTGAACTTCAGCGCAAATATGCTGGGGCTCGACAACGCAGCAACACCGCTGGGACTAAAGGCGATGAACGAACTACAGGAAATCAATCCCAACAAAGACGTAGCGTCAAACGCGCAGATCATGTTCCTGGTTCTCAATGCTTCGGGGCTTACGATAATTCCGATCTCCGTCCTCGCCGACCGTGTAGTGCTTGGTTCAACTAATCCGACAAGCATTTTTATTCCCACTCTTATCGCGACATTTTTCTCCACATTTTTCGGATTGCTCTACGTCTGTATCCGGCAGCGGATCAGGTTGCTGGATCCGGTGCTCCTGGCATATATCATCGGGGCAACGGCCGCGATCGGCGGCACGATCTACTACTTTTCACTGCTCAGCCCGGATGAGATCCGCCGCCAATCATCGCTCTTCACGGGCGTAATTATCTTCACTGTCGTCATTGCCTTTATCGTACTCGGTATCCGAAAACGAGTGCCCATCTTCGAAACATTTGTGGAAGGTGCGAAAGAAGGTTTTACAACTGCGATCAAGATCATTCCTTTCCTGATCGGGATGCTGGTTGCCATTGGCGTCTTCCGTCAGTCGGGAACGCTGCCATACATAGAAAACGGAATCCGGTGGACAGTCGAGGCTGCGGGACTTAATTCCGATTTCGTGCCCGCAATTCCCGTTGCGCTGTTGAAGCCTATGTCGGGATCAGGTGCCCGCAGCATGATGATGGATGTTACCGAGGCCAATGGCGGACCCGATCAGTTCGTCGGACAACTGGCCAGCGTCTTTCGCGGCTGTGCCGAGACGACGCTGTATCTGACGGCCTTGTACTTCGGGGCGATCAGTGTAAGAAACACGCGGTACGCGGTGACCGGTGGTCTGGTGGCAGACCTTGCCGGCGTGATCGCCGCTATCTTCGTCGCCTACCTCTTCTTTCACTGACGATTTCAATATTCTTCAACACTGAAAGACACCCTATACGTGTAAGGAATCTGGCGATATAAAACAAGTCATTTGTTTGTTTAACTGACCAATCGAAGTTATCATTGTTATATGGAAAAGAAAGCGGAAATACAGAAGACCATATACGATAACGCTAAGACTCACTTCCTTGGAAATTTCCCCGACTCCCTTCCTATCGAACAAGCTTACGTGCATATCGGAATTTACCTCGGCTGGATCATCGATGCCGGGCTTTATTCGGAATACTTTGAAGATGAAGCTTCCAATCAGATTTTCCGGTTCAGAAGAAGAGAAATTTCGTGTACCATCCTGAGCGAAATCTGGGACGGTTATCTCGGATATGAACTATTCAACCGCCAGGGAAACATGTTTACGTACTACTACTATGGCGGTGGTCTCTACCGGAATGACTATGATGAGATTCTTGTGAAGACCCTCCCATCGATATACCACGTAACGGACAGTTGGGAAAACTATGAAAAGATGAAACTGCGAATCGACATGCGTTTCCAGGATTGGAAACGACTCGTGTCAGCCTGATCTGACGATCCTTCCGCTAGGCCTAACGCAACATCTTCCCGTTCTTGTCAACCACACTCTCGCTGGCATCAGCACGTATTACAAACTCTCCCGAATCCTGCTTGTACATCAATTCCTTCGGTATAAACTTCAGCGCATAATTGGAACTCCAAGCGAGACCATCGGACCGATAGATCTTTGCAAGCGTCGCTTTATAAAGATTGTCTTTTTCCGGTTTTTCGGAGAACAGCAGCACATAGAAAACCTGGCCCGACGGATCGGAGTATGCGAGACTCTTTGCAGCTGTAAACCTGGACCGTGAGAATGCGGGTTTATCAACGGGGAACTTGATCTTAACGTCAGGGTTACGGCCCGGTGTTATCGTAAAGAAGTAGCCTTCCGCAGTAACGGAATCGGCATACTCAAGTCCGATGGTAAACTTTTCATCGACAACCGCCAACGGCATGAACCGCGTCGGGGCCTCAACCTGGAACAGCGGAATTGAATCGTTTTCATCCAGCACCATCCAGCGCAACGACTCCTCTGCCTGCGCAACCGATTCCTGCTTTCTTTCCTTTTCGCGGGATGAAAAGTCCTTCATAACCTTCAGAAAACTCCGCAGTACCGTTGCATTGCCGTAAGTGTTATTTACAAAGTGTTCATAGTTAAGAAGCTCCTTTTCGAAATCACGTTTCAGAACCTCAGTAGCCAGACTGTCAAGCTTCGACGCTTTCTCAAGTTCATGCGTGGCCATCGTAAGCTGAAGATGAACATCTGCGGAGTCAGCGAACTTCTTGTTCTCAAAGAGCAATGACCGATATTCGAGGTCGGCGATTTTGACTGCAAAGACATCCATCGGAAGCGGTCGCTCATCGTACCGGGAAAGCTTCTCAAGCAGCAGTCGATCAATGAGCTTCGTGAGGTCGTGTTTTACGGAGACCGAATCTGTCTGCATCTGCTCGCGCAATTTATTGATCTCGACATCGTAAGCTATCAGGTGCTCTCGTATCGGAGTAATTTCATTCACGACAGCATCCCGAACTTTCGACGCCCACGTTTTGTAATCCCACACCTTGACTTCATCACTGAAAAAGTCCGCGGGAGCCTTGCCGTCAGTCTTAAACGTTTTGATCTCAGTTGTTGCGAGCTTTTGATTATAACCGATCTTTCCGAGCGTTGATACACTTCCCTTATACTGTTCAAAAGCTTTTACGCAGGAGTCATAGCGGTTAACAAGTGCACCAAGACTGACAACCAGCGCGGAATCCGAACGGAGATACAATTCCTTCTCATCGGCGAACCGCGCATCAATGGATGTGTAAAGTGAATTACATTTCCGGTAAAGAGAATCAGATAAAACGAAGTAGTGTTTTACCATACGGATGCGGTCCGCACGTTCCCGCAGCATCTCCATTCTCTTCTCGATATCGAACTGTACGTCGGAAAGCTTTATGCCGAACTCACCGGTCCTGAGGTCTCTCCGGTTGTACGATTGATAATACTCGTCGTTTCGTTTTATTTCCTTTTCTGTTATGGTGCTGTGTGCCTTCTGGTAGAATGAAATCGCGGAATCCATCTGGCCTATGGTCAGGGCAGTCTGCTTCAGAACGTCGCCACGCAACGATTTCTCCTGGTAAATGATACCCATATACAGGTATGCATTCGGATTATCGCTGTTCTCGGTGAGATATGTTTTGAGGAAAGGTTCCGCGGCTTCATACTGCTTTGTACTGAGAAGCCCCCAGATATCCTTGTACTTGATTTTCTTCTGAGCGAACCCGGTTTGAGACACGCAAACCATGACCGTCAAAATCAGGAAAAAAGCCAATTTTCGCATTCTGAAACGATTTAACTCCGAAAATAGTTAAATTTCAGGGACTTTATGTAAAAAGTTACTGTTATCACCTCATGCAAGAATCGGACAAAATGATCGCCTGGTTGAAGAAAACATTTTCAGTCCTGAAGCCCTGGCTTCTCGTCGGCGCCCTGTTTCTGTTGATGCGCTTTACCGGGATCGGTATGGCGATCAATACGGCGGCACAAACCGCATTAAT
>CBKWFZ010000312.1:0-5158 GCA_966673785.1 uncultured bacterium | reverse complement strand
GCTGGATCGCCACAAGCTCGCGCTCTGTTCCCGGCAAACGCGACAACTCCCGCTCCACCAGGCGGATCTGATCGTTAATGAAGGAGACGTTGATGTCCTGCGTGCGCTTGTTATTCTCAATGGTTCTGATGATATCATCTTTGACAAGCTGAATCTGATTAAGCTTCTCCTGAAGGCGAGGATTCTCAAGGGCACGTTCGACGCCTTTGGTGCTGTAACTGCGATACAGGTTCACCTGTGTCTGGAGTTCGATCAGCCTAGTCACAAGATCGGCAATCACATTGTCGGTAATACCTACGCTGGCTGGTGTAAAAATACCATCGAACTGGTCGTTGTTCAGCAGCTTCGTGATATAGTTATAATAGTTATCGTTAAGCCTGTACTGAAACTTTTTATCTTCGTACTCCTGCAGTTTGCCGTATAAGCGGTTAGTTTCCTGACTGAGATTCGTAATGATGTTGCGCTGCTTGAAGTTCTCTACCTGATCTTCAAAGAATCTGAGCGAGTCGCCGATAGTGACCAATTGATCATCAAGGAAACGGATTGCCATTGTCGCCACCTTATTCTTCTTCTCGATGTCGTAATCCTGGTAACGTTCAATGAATTTGTTCAGGAAGTCAACTTCCTTTTGCGGCACCGGCCCAAGTACCTCAAGGTTCACGACGCCCGCGCCCTGCTGAGCCCACGTCGCCTTGAGCCGGTTTGAGTAAGAAGTCGCTAGGTGGAGTGGATTATTGAACCTTACAGTGAACGTTTTGCCTTCAATGCCTTCCGTGCCGCGTTTACGCTGAACCAGAAGAGTGAACCCGTTTACCTGAACGCTGTCGCCATACCTCAACTGTTCGAAACTCTTACCCCCCGTGCCTTCCTCGCTGGCAAACTGAAAGCTATACGTATCCCGACCCGCAGTAAAGTAAAAGCTTTTGCCGTAGGGCGACCGGCCAGATACAAGGAAACGCACGGGAAAGTCGCGATCGTAGTACTCAGTAGTCTTGATGTCACCCTCGCGGAAGAGTGACACGTCAAAATTCAGATCCATCATGACCTCCTGTAACAACGGGTAGGACTTCATGATATAGAGCTCGTTGAAGAAGTTTCGGTACGGATTGATGAGCTCGTTGTCATAAAGGAACTTCGCTCCGACATTCTCATAATTTTCCTTTATGATAATTGACGCGGTGACGGGATATATCCGTTCGCTGTATCTGTTGATCAAAAACGCTATGCCCAGCGCAACAATCAAAGAAAGCACGACCAGGTACCAGAAGCGCAGGGCTCGCGCGGCGATTCTTTTAAAGTCAATATGCAGTCCGCTCCCGCTTTTTGCCTCAGCGGATTCATTGTATTGCGGGAAGTCGATGTTGTTTTCCAATCTCACCGGGTAGCTAAGGTAATCACAAACAGGGCGAATGACAGACTAGAGGTCAACACCGCCAGATTGCTGGTAAAGTATCGCCGGAAGGGGCGTTGCCTCAGGGGCGGAACGATGATCACGTCATTTTGTTGTACGAAGTAATTCGGCGATTCAAGAAACTCTTCTTCAAGCAAATTTAAATAGAATATCTCTGTCGTGGTGCCCCGCTGACGGATCACCTTGACATGACTGCGATCGGCAAGCTCGCCAAATCCGCCGGCCAGGCCAATCGCCTCGCTCATGGTAAGCCTTGGATTTAATGCGGTGACTACTTTTTCACCACCAACTTCGCCCAAGACCGTGAACCGAAAATTGAGCATCCGCACGCGGACGATTACATCAGGAAGAAATTGGGCGGCTACGGCTTGGATTGTATCCTCTACCTGAAACAAGGTCAAGCCCGAAACGTGGATCTTGCCGAGAACCGGATATTCTATATTGCCCTCTGTATCAACCATGATTCCTCCTATAGCTGCGTTGCTGGCAACATTTCCTCCGGCCCGAAGTTGAGGCGAGAGTTTCGACAAGAAATTGAACGCATCATTGTCGTCGCTGATCGTTTCGAAGTTGATGCTCAGCAGATCAAGCGGCTGCACACGATACTCCCGGATCGACAGTTCATGCGTCCGCAGTACCGTATCCTTTGGAATCTCCTGCCGTTTCTTAAGGTCGTCTTTTTGAAAATAGACCAGCTTCTTATTCGGAACACAGGCGCCAAAAATGAGGGTGATCACGCCTAAAACCACTAAAACCCGGGTCATTTCTTCTTTTTTTGTGAGTCTAGTTTAGAGGGGCGTAAAAATACAAAAAGCAAAGTTGAAAAGTACTATTCGGGGCGTTGAGAGTGCAGGAGCTGGCTGGATGGGAAAATGAAGGTGAATCGTGCGGTGGGTTCCTAGAGTTCGAGGGGAGGCGGCTCGTTTGAGGGCAGAATTTCTAATTTTCAATTTATAATTTATAATTTATAATTTATAATTGCTGGACGCTGCGTTGGTTGGTAGCCCCTGCGCAATTCAAGGAGGGCCTTTTTCACCGCAAGGGCGGGAAGACGCAAGGGGGCGCAAGGAAATTCCAAAATAGCGTAAGGGCTTGATTTTTTGCGTTCCATAGCGTCCTGGCGGCTTTGCGGTGAAAAACGGTGCTCATCGACCAGAAATGGGGACGCCCAAGTTTCCGTACACAGCCAGAAACCAGCTGCCAGTTGCCAGCTGCTTTTTACAGCGTCCTGGCGCCTGTGCGGTGAAAAAAAGGTGCTTATCAGTCAGGACCGGGAGCGCTCAACCTTTCAGACACAGCCAGTTGCCAGCAGCCAGTTGCCAGTAGCCATTTACCAGCTGCCAGTTGCCAGCCGCTTTTCAGGCTTTCGTTTTTGTAGGCAAATCCACCAAAATCATCGTTCCCCGCCCCGGTGCACTTTCAATACTAAACGTGCCGCCGTAAAGCTGAACCTTGTTTTCGATGGTATTAAAGCCGATCCCCTTCGTTATCCGCATCGCCTCCATACCACGGCCGTTGTCTTCGACGATCAGATTTATCAGATCGTTACGCCGGATCAGCTGGATGCGCATCGACGTCGCGGCGCCGTGCTTGAGCGCATTCTGGACAAGTTCCTGGCAAATCCGGTAAACCGCCATTTCCAGTTCCTCCGGAAGGCGGTCGTCAAGTCCGAGGATCTGCAACTCAATGGCCAGACCCTGGTCGTCGTTGAGCTGATCGACAAACGTGCGCAGGGTTTCCTTAAGACCGAAACGACTCAGCGAAACGGGTAGCATGTTGTAAACGATGCGGCGCAGCTCCTGCACGGCCTCGTCGACGAGCCCGATCGTCTCGCGATACTTTACGGCTTTCTCGGGCACCACTTCCTCGAAACGCTCCTGCAGGCTATTCAGTCGCATCTTTACGCTGCTCAGCATGGAACCAACGCTGTCGTGAAGGTGACTCGCAATCCGTTTCCGGTCCTCGTTCTGCGTGAGCTCAAGAGAGCGCAGGTACTCGTCACGTTGCCGCTGGATTTGTTCCATGAGTCTCTCCTTCTCTTCCATCTTCTCCCGGATCTCGCCGTTCAGACGAAGCATGACTTCATGGGTACGGGCGTTCTCGATGGCCATCGCTCCCTGATTGAGCGTAATGCGAATCCAGGTAACGGTGTCATCGGAATACCGGTGTCCGGCAAAGTGGCTTTGCAGGCACAGCGCGAACGACAGGTGGTCGCGGATGGTAACTGGTACGATAAGCATAGCGTCATCCCGCCCGGATTCGCCTCCGGCATTGTACACGACGTGATGCTGGGTACGGATCGCGTCGTCGATATGACGCGCGACGTCTCCGGCGCTCATTGCGATGCCGGCGTTTTTCTGATGGTGGAGCAGCGCGAACTCGCCCAGCTGTCGCGTCGTACTGTTTCCTTCGATGGTGAAGAGCGCCGCATGTGTCGAACCGGAAATGCGTGTGCAAAGCACGAGTATCTTCTTGACGATCGACTCAACCTGCAGATCGCCGCTTAACTCCTGCTGGATCAATTCGATATTCAACTGCACATCGGTGCTCCCTGTACTGTACAGCGTCGCATATTGTTGCGCCAGCTGACGCACCTTCGCGAATGCTCCCCATTGATCGTATAACCTGCTTGCGCGTTTCAGCCACTGCGCGGTCTCATGCGATGCAGGATCGAAACTGACAAAAAACCGGAAGCAACATTCGGCGGTAAGCGCCTTGTGCCAGAGATTGTCACCTGCCATCTCCAGCGCCTGACGGTAGCAGACAATGGCATCTTCCCGTTCTCCGGCAAGGCGATGGTGCTCAGCCTTCAACAACAGATAACTGCACGCAAAGTTGTCGGGCGAGTGATCGGCCCAGTTACGGAACTTACTTACTGTGTCGGCAAGAAACGCCTGATGTTCCTTTCTTTCCTGCTCATTAAGATTCTGCCAGTTCTGCGAGATCGAAAGCGACCAGATCATCAGGTTCGCAGGAACAAGTAATGAACCTTCCTGCAGTTTACGGTTCGCATCGGCTTCCGCAGCTGCGCGTTCGGCGAGGTGATAATATCCAAAAAGGAAGTAATACCGGCTCCACACATAGTTCCTGTAAAACTTTTCCTCCTGGATCGTGTTGGTTGCCGCCAGCCACGACGGCTGCAGGTGCGGAATACTGAACAGGGTGCTTTCGCCGAGTAGAAAACGAACCAGGTTCTTCTGATAATGGGTGATGTAGTACGTAAGCTCGTGCGCTGGGTCCGACTCTTCGAACGGCATCGCGACAACTTCACTGAGCGGTCTGCCACAGAGCAGTTGAAGGTTCAGCTGATGCGTGCGGATGACGTAAGCACCGATGAGATCACCCGACGCTCTTCCCGCGGCAAAGGCCTCGTCGAGGAACGAAAAACTCTGCTGCACGGGATGCTGCCAGGGAAGAATGAAGAACGCAAAGATGCCGAAAACCCGGCACCGGAGCGTGATGTCGTCAAGGGCGCGATTAAGCTGGACCGCGCGCATTCCGTAGTCGAGACCGGTATCCAGTGCGTTGGCAATAATGTGAATGCGGCCGTAAACGACAAAACCGATCGCTTTTTCACCTGCTGCAAGGTCGTCGCCGGAGCGATGGATGATCTGAAGCGCGCCCCAGGTCATTAACCGCGACGACGCATGGTGAAGGCACATGCCACCGACGAAAAGCAACTTGCGTATAGCCTTCTGGTGGATGATCGTCTGAACCGGAACCTGGTTGTGCCTGATGTGAGGTTCG
>CBKWFZ010000311.1:0-5168 GCA_966673785.1 uncultured bacterium | reverse complement strand
CAGATCAAACAACGCTTCCTTGCCAATATGAGTCACGAAATCCGTACTCCGCTTCAATCTATAATCGGTTTTGCCGAACACCTGCGAAGCGAAAACCGCAAGGAGAACGACGCCGTTGAGGCAATTCACAGCTCCTCCGAACACCTGCTTCACATCGTAAACGAGGTCCTTGATTACAGCAGGATCTCCTCCGGCAACTTCACACTCGCGCGCGAGAGCTTCAGTCTGAAACGGGTTATCCGCGAGGTCGAATCCGCCATGCGAATTCAGGCAGAGAAGAAGGGCCTTGTGCTTGTTCTTGATATGGAGCAAGCCTCAGACGTTACGATCGTGGGCGACGCATTCCGGCTGCGGCAGATCTTGTATAATTTGCTGGGCAACGCTATAAAATTCACGACACGCGGATTTGTCCGCCTTTCTGTGACGACACGTTCGTTCCCCGACGGAAAAATCGGCTGCCTCTTTGAAATTATGGATACCGGTATCGGTATCCGCAAGGAGGACATTCAAAAAATCTTCAATCAATTCGAGCAGGCTGACACTAGTATTACAAGAAATTTTGGCGGCACGGGGCTCGGTCTTACGATTGTGAAATCACTCGTTGAAGCCCAGGGTGGAAAACTTACGGTGGACAGTGAGCCGGGACGCGGTTCAACGTTCATGGTATCAATCACCTATGATCTTAGTACAGGCAAGGAGACGGAGCAACGCAAAGAGCGGACTTCGGAGATCCAGGCTTCAGCGAACACGGGTATGGTGCTCGTCGTTGATGACGACCCGATGATCCTGCGCCTGTGTGGTCTGATTCTGAAAAAGCACAAGATTAAACATGTGCTCTTCAACGATCCTAAAAAGCTTCTCCATGAAACTCCCGATCCTGCGGTTACTCACATTCTTATGGACATCCGGATGCCGGGCATAAACGGTGTCGAACTTTGCCAGGCTCTGTCGGGGAAGTATGGCGCGAACACAAGGTTTGTCGCCCTGACAGCCCATGTATTCGAGCAGGAAAAACAGGCGCTTTATGATAAAGGGTTTCATCGCGTGCTATCAAAACCATTTCATGAGGATGATCTTGTGAAGCTCTTGGGTGTGGAAGAACTAAACTCAGAACCGGTGCAACAGCTCGAATCGTCCGAGGGAATTGACCTCGAGCCGCTACGAAAGATCACGCTTTATGATGAGCATCTTCTTCACTCTGTCGTCGAACAATTCAGGGAAGAGACTATGGCTGAACTGGCGATGCTGGACGAGGCGGTGAACAGCGGCGAAAGAAAAGTTATTCGTGAAATCATCCACAAACTGGCCGGCAGAGTTGGCCAGGTAGGTGTTCTTTCGCTTTCGCTGAAATTACGGGAAACCGAAGTCAGGATTGAAAAAGGGATGTCTTTAACCGATCTTGAAGCCGAACTTCGCAGGCATCACGAGGACGTTGAGAAACTCGTACGTCAGCTCAGCGGACTCGTGCTTGAGAAGTCATAACGCTATTCGATCCCGTACTTTTCCATCTTGAGATACAACGTTTTCCGATCAATATTCAGAATTCTTGCCGCTTTGGATTTGTTGTACCGAACCTCCTGCAACGTTTTCATGATCATCTCCTTCTCCTGTGTTTCCTGCAGCGCCTTCAGGTCGTAGATCGGCGGCGCATCAACAGGTTTTGGTTTCGGCGACTGAACAGTGCTTACCATCTCGAGCGGTAGCGCGTCGATCTCCACCGTTTCCATCGAGGTGAGCAGTACGGATCGCTTCACCACATTCTTGAGTTCCCGCAGATTGCCGGGCCAGTCGTAACTTCTGAACAGTTTCATCACCCGCTCATCGAATCCGCTTACATGCTTACCAAGTTCTGCATTTGCGGCTTCACGAAAGAATTTTAGAAATTCATCAAGGTCCTCCATGCGTTTTCTCAACGGAGGTACCTGCAGCATAAACTCGTTCAGACGATGGAAAAGATCTTCCCGGAATTGCCCCTGACGAACACTGACCGAGAGATCATCATTTGTAGCAGTTATAATACGCACGTCGACGCGGATCTCCTTGTTACTACCTATTGGCTGGACTACGCGTTCCTGAAGCGCGCGCAACAGCTTTACCTGTACTTCATAAGAAAGATTTCCGACCTCGTCAAGAAACAAGGTTCCTGTGTGCGCAGCTTCGAACTGACCGGTCTTGTCCTGAACGGCGCCTGTAAATGAGCCTTTGACATGACCAAACAGTTCGCTTGCAGCAAGGTCCTTGGAAAGCGCACCGCAGTCAACCGCAACGAAAGGGGCTCGGGCACGGGGGCTCAGGTTGTGAATGGTCCTGGCAACGTACTCCTTACCAGTGCCACTTTCACCCTGGATAATGACCGACATGTTCGTTGGAGCGACCAGGCGGATGTAGTCATGCAGTTTGCGCGACGCATCGCTGCCCCCCTGAACGAACTGTCCGTTCACCGATTGCCGCTTCTTTGCAGCAAGTGGCTTTTCCTTTTTGACTGCTTCGCGAACATGCATCAGCAGTTCATCCGGATTTACCGGTTTTGTAATGTATTCCAGCGCGCCCAGCTTGATCGCCTTGACAGCAGTACGGATATCTGAAAAACTGGTCATGATGATGACCGGAACGTCGACGTTCATCTTTTTCATTTCCACGAGCACGTCCATGCCGGTGGTATCGGGCAGCCGGTAATCCAGCAATACCACATGAAACGGTTTTGCCTGGAACGTCTTCAGACCGTCTTTTCCATTGTGGTTAACCGTAACCTGATACCCGTGTTTTGAAAGAAATCCCTCGAGAATCCTTGAAAATGTGAGGTCGTCTTCAATGAGTAAAACGGAAGCCATAGATAATATGGCCGAAAGTAAAAAGAAAGCCGGAATATTTTCCAGCTTTCTTGCATTATCAGAACCCGCCTTCGATAGATGGTTTAGTCGTCCAGCCGCTGACCCTCGCTGTTGAATTTAACAACCTGGGTATCAGCGCCATTCTTCAATTCTACTTCATAGTTTTCCTCTTTGCGATCCTGATAGGCTGCATTGATGATCCAACCTTTATATTCCTGGTCGGCGAGGGTCTGTTTGATCGCATCTGGCAGTTCTTCGGTTTTGATTTTCATTTTCTGATCCGCGGACTCCTGGTCGCTGGTGATACCGGTCTGCGACTGAGTCGTGCTGTCCTGGGCAGCTTCCTGCGCGTTCGCGAACGTGACGCTGCCGGCCACCGCAGCAAGTACAATCCATAGCTTTTTCATGTGTGTTGATTTAAGGTGTTTTTAGAACACAGCCGTAATAACACGATGCCACCGGGCCGGTAACAGCAAAATAGTTTACTATCAGATCGTTAATGTTTTTTTGGTTCTGCAACCGTGTGGAATGTTTCAACAGGATGTCGAAATCCCGGCCGACTATCGCACTGGCTATGCTACCTACTTGTCGTCCTCTACGAGAACCTGCTCAACTTTTTCAAGCGATGTTCCTTTGGTCTCCGGCATTATACGTATGACAAAGATTAACTGAAGCACCATCATGATCGCAAAAAGGAGAAACGTATTTCCTTCACCCAGTAGCTCCTCCGTTAGATAAGGAAACGTGAATGCGATCACTGTTGCCATCAGCCAATGTGTGAAACTTCCGAGCGCCTGACCGCTTGCTCTGACTTCAGTGGGAAATATTTCGGAAATGAATACCCAGATGACAGCCCCCTGCGAGAAGGCAAAGAACGCGATATAAACAAAAAGACAAACCGGCACGAGGTAACCAAAGAAGTTCTGGCTGTAAAATGCATAGGCAACGATCGACAGCGTTGCGATCAAGCCAAATGAGCCCACCAGCATCAGGGTACGACGTCCATACCGGTCGATGAAATTAACCGCTACGAGCGTGAATATAAAGTTCACGAGGCCGAGTCCTGCGGTCGAAAGCAGTGCGCTGTCCTTACCAAGACCCGTAAGTTCAAAAATCCGCGGCGCATAGTAAATAATCGCATTGATCCCCGAAACCTGATTGAAGAATGCCATCACTACGGCCAGCATGATCGGAAAAGAATACTTTCCCGAAAACAGATGCTGACCTGACGAAGATGCGTGCCGTTCATGGGCATTCCGGATGTTCCGGAGCTCCTCGTCCGCCGTGAGCGGATTGATGCGCTGGAGAATTGCAAAGGCCTTTTCGACGGCGCCGCGACGGACCACAAGCCAGCGCGGGCTTTCGGGAAGAATGAAGATCAAAATAAAGAACAGCGCTGCAGGAAACGCCTCGACGCCAAGCATCCACCGCCACGCGTTCTCCCCTATTCCCTGCAAGAGATAATTCGACAGGTAAGCGATCAGTATTCCGAAAACAATATTGAACTGAAACATGACCACAAGGCGTCCCCGGTGTGAAGCAGGCGCGAGCTCGCCGATATACATCGGTGCGGTCACGGAGGAGCAGCCAACGCCAAGGCCACCAATGAACCGGAAAAACAAAAACGTGTACCAGTCCGTCGCTACTGCCGATCCCACCGCGGAAACCAGGTAGAGCGCGGCAATCCAAAGCAACGTCTTCTTTCTTCCAAGTGAATCCGTCGGCCACCCGCCGAATAACGCCCCGATTACCGTGCCTATTAACGCAATCGATACGGTAAATCCGTGTTCGATCAGGTTCAGATCCCAAAGTTTCTGGATGTCCTGTTCTGCGCCGGAGATGACAGCCGTGTCGAGGCCAAATAAAAATCCGCCAAGTGCGATTACTACGGACCAGGTAAAGATGGTTCTGGTATTCATGCGATGGTGAATTGGTGCGGTGAAGGTCAGCGAATCATGGACATTATCGTCGGGACACAAGGGAAGCTATAGTCCTGATTCCGGCTTCGGTTCGGGACAGCTGATCTTCCAGTCCTTTGCAAGAAAGATATCCCCTTCCTGGACCTTTTTAATCAACTCGTCTTTCTTCTTGCTGTACTTACAACCCACATCAACAAACCGGTAATTTCCTCCATCCACTTTGAAATTGAAGTGACAAGTGTTCGACGCCTTGTGTGTCTTCATGCAGATGAACTCGATGTTATTGACACTCCGGTTCGTGTGCGCCTGCATCATGAACATCAGCGTTCCGACAAGTACCCAGGAAAATTTCTTCATGTTCGATTCAATTGAACCATGAATATAGGACTTTTCGGAATGAAAAAAAGAAAAAGCCCCG
>CBKWFZ010000310.1:0-5181 GCA_966673785.1 uncultured bacterium | reverse complement strand
GTGCGCTTCAGAAAGTCAGCCGCAACTGGGAAGTCGATGTTCGAAAGCTGAAGCCGATCGAACTGCGGTGGAAATTGCAGCAGGAGTATCAGAAAATTATCTGCGGAACAGTGAAATCCGGTGATCAATGGGATCATTTTGACTCGTACCTTGTATCACTGGCAAAGGATCATGGCATGACGGTGCTCGGTCTGGAGACCGACAGTCTGCAGCTCGCACTCATTGATCAGGAATATAAATCGCCCGACTGGAAAACTGAACGAAAGACCATCCGTCGATGGATCAACTACTTCAATGACCCAACGCCGGACCCGCGGTTATGCCAGCTCTCAAAAAAATACATGGCGTTTGAACTCGATTATGCATTTGATGAGCCTTGTGGTGATAATGTTCTGGTGAAGCGACGGAATCAAGACTGGATGCAGGTGCTGCCGGATTTCATTCGCACGAACAACTGCTTCATCGCGGTTGGCTATTCGCATCTGCAGCGTGATTGTGGCCTTCTCCAGGCGCTCAGTCAGCTTGGTTTTGTTGTGGAGCCCATTGCAATGAGAATGTGATACAGCCCGAAATCACATGAATGTCGCGGAAGCCGACGTTCCGTTTTCAAGTCGTTAGTCATTGGCGTTGTCCCGGACCTGAGCGAGTTAAGAAGAAACCAGCAGTCTTGTTAATACTCGGCCTGAGGGAACCGCGCGATCCCCACACTTTCCTGTGAATCAAATTTGCCATTGAAGGAAATTACGTGTAGCGCTTTCGGTAATTTTCATTTATCTTACGCCGTTACAGTCAAATTTACCTATGAAATTTATCCGTCAATTCTCACTCCGGTCTGTGGCCCTTGCGCCGGCTCTCGCAATAATCCTGTCGTCATGCGGGGACAAAAAAGAGAACAAGCCTGCGTCTCCCACTGATAAACGTATTGAGCGCATGCAGGCTGACGCCGTCACTTCGATGGCCAAACAGGTTGAGTCATCGGTAACGCCCCAACTCGCGGAAGGATTAACACTTAGGATCTGGGGTGTTGATTCACTGGTTGCAGACCCGGTTGCCCTGGATGTTGATGACTACGGCAACGTATATTATACCCGCACAAACCGTCAGAAGAACTCGGAGTTTGATATTCGCGGTCATCAGGACTGGGAGATCGGCTCGATCGCGCTGAAGAATGTCGAGGAGAAGCGTGCTTTCCTTCGTAAGGTGCTTGCACCCGAAAACAGCGACAAGAACACGTGGCACGCCGACCTGAACGGCGACGGGTCCCGTGACTGGCGCGACATGACTGTTGAAAAGGAACACGTCTACCGCGTCGCAGACACGGACGGAGACGGTCTCGCCGATTTGTCACAGCTCGAAGTCGAGGACTTCAACGACGAAATAACCGATGCCGCAGGTGGCGTAATGAAACACGGAGACGACCTCTTTGTTGCCATCGGTCCTGACATGTGGAAAATCAATGACACCGATAACGACGGCCTCGCCGACGAAAAGAAATCGCTGTCTCATGGCTATGGAGTTCACATCGGCTTCAGCGGACACGGTATGTCCGGAGTCGAGATGGGGCCCGACGGCAGGGTGTACTGGCAGATCGGTGATATCGGTTTCAGTGGCACCGGTCCGAACGGCGAGAAATACGAGCATCCCAACAGCGGCGTGATCGTTCGTTCAAATCCTGACGGAAGTGATTTTGAAGTATTCGCTTATGGCAATCGCAACACACATGAATTTGTTTTTGATGAATACGGCAACCTGATCAGTGAAGACAACGACGGCGACCATCGCGGCGAAAGCGAACGGATCGTCTATGTGGTCAACGGCGCGGATATTGGCTGGCGCATCAACTGGCAGTTTGGAAAATACCGCGATCCTGATAATAACCGGTATAAGGTCTGGATGGATGAAAAATTATACGTGCCCCATTTCGAAGGACAGGCAGCATACATTACGCCGGCCATTGCCAATTATGTTAACGGGCCTACCGGAATGTTGTATAATCCGGGAACCGCGCTTGGTGAAGAATGGAAGAACATGTTTTTCGTCGCGGAATTTGTCGGCAACCCCGCGCAATCAGGAATTCATGGTTTCAGACTCAAACCCAAGGGTGCAACATTTGAGCTTTCAGAAACAAAGAAGATCCTGGGTGGCGTACTTGCCACCGGTATGGACTGGGGTCCGGATGGCGCGATGTATCTCGGCGACTGGATCGAAGGCTGGGGCACGAAAGATCACGGCCGTATCTGGAAACTCGATATCGAAAACCCGAATGTAGCTGAGAGAAAGGAACTGAAAGACTTGCTGGGTGACGACTTTAAAAAATATGACGATGCGAAACTTGGCGGACTACTCAGCCACAAGGATATGCGGGTACGTCAAAAGGCACAGTTTGAGCTGGCAACTCGCGGAGAGAATGGGATGAATGTTTTTGCGCAGGCTGTCGAACAACGTGAACATCAACTCGCACGGGTGCATGCGATCTGGGGGATGAGTCAGCTTACGCGTCAGGATACAAAACACGGAGCCGCCCTCGTTCCACTCCTCCGCGACGAAGATCCGGAGATCCGGGCCCAGGCGACAAAGTGGCTCGGCGACGTTCGTTACAAGGATGCAGGCGATGCATTGCTTCCGCTGCTGAAGGACGACTACAGCCGTGCACGCTTTTTCGCAGCAGAGGCTCTCGGTCGAATTGCACACAAGCCCGCCGTCGACCCTATTGTTGACCTGCTGGCGAGAAACAACGACGAGGATACGTACATTCGGCACGCTGCAAGTCTTGCGCTCGCAAGAATCGGCGACGCCGCCAAAGTGGCCGCTCTGTCATCGCATCAATCACGTGCAGTGCGCATCGGTGCCGTTGTGGCGCTGCGGAGAATGAGCGATCCTGGTGTAGCCAACTTTCTCAATGACAAGGACGAGTTTGTCGTTACCGAGGCGGCGCGGGCAATCAATGACGACCTCTCGATAGAAGCTGCAATGCCTGCGCTTGGCAATATTCTGACAACAACACCATTCAAAAATGAAGCGTTGATCCGCCGTGCTATCAACGCCAACCTGCGTGCAGGATTGAATAACCTGATCGCGTATGCGTCGCGCGAGAGTAGCCCTTCCGCTATGCGGGCTGAGGCGCTGGCCGCACTCAGCACCTGGGCGAAACCGTCTGTCGTAGATCGCGTCGACGGTCGTTACCGGGGCGAAATCACCCGTGATGCTGAAAACGTACGCCAGCTATCGAAGGATGCACTCATACGACTTGCCGGTGCAAGTGACGCGGAAATCCGTATTGCGTCCATAAAAGCGATTGGAAAATTGAAAATTGCAGAAGGCGGTGAGCGCCTTTTCGTGGCGCTTTCATCCGACAAGAATCCGGCTGTACGTGAAGAAGCGGTTAAATCACTCGCGCAACTCAACGATAAGCGGATCGCTGACGCCATTAAACTGGCGCTCCAGGACAAGCAGAAGAATGTCCGCGTAACCGCACTTGATCTGTTACCAAAGATGGATCTCGCGCCTGAGGTTTCCGTTCCCCTGCTGGAAGATGTAATCGCGAACCGCACCGTTGAGGAGAAACAAGCCGCGCTCGTAACGCTCGGCTCGGTTCCGGCGGCCAATGCCCGTCCATCGGTTGAAAAACTATTGGCTCAACTTGAATCCGGAAAGCTTGCCCCTGAAGTGATGCTGGAACTTTCCGACGCCATCGATAACCTGAAGGCGCAGGATCTGAAACAGCGATTGAAAGCGATCACGCAAAAGACATCGGGAGACACGCTCAAAGCAGCATTCGTGGGCGCGTTGAAAGGCGGCGACCCCGACAAAGGTCAGAACATCTTTTATTCGCACCAGGGTGCGCAATGTATCCGGTGCCATTCCTACGGCGACTACGGCGGCAACGCGGGACCGCGTCTTAATGGTGTTGCATCAAGACTCACGCGCGAACAGCTTTTGGAAGCCCTTATCGACCCAAGCGCACGAATCGCTCCGGGATACGGCTTCGCAACGGTTGAGTTAAACGATGGCAGAAAACTAAGCGGCATTGTGCAGGAAGACTCGCCGAAAGTGCTGAAACTTAAAGTTGGAACTAAACCCGACACGGTGATCCAGCAGCAGGCGATCAGGAATAAATCGTACGGAGGTTCGAGCATGCCACCGATGCGAACTGTTCTTACGAAGAAAGAAATACGGGATGTGGTTAGTTTCCTTGCGACGATGGAATAATAGTTTCGAGTTTCAAGTCTCAAGTTTCAAGTCTCAAGTCTCAAGTTTCAAGAATGACGATGCCTGCCGGAATCTTACGAAGGCAGGCGTTGGTGTATTCCGGACCGCGTATGGTGAGAGAACGCGAACACGAAATTGTGACAGTATACTACCGCCAGATCACCAACCCGGAAAATGCTTCAGCCATGAAGAAACTCATGAAACAGCGTGGGATGCGAGCCCACGCTGTTGCAATCCATAACAACTAGTTTTCAAATATCCGATCCAGGTTCTCCATCGCCGACGTAAACCCTTCGCGGAAGCCCATCTCGATTACCTTTTCAAGATTTTCCAGACTGTCATACTGAATGGTAATGGATACCAGCGTTCCGTTTTCTGCTTCGCTGAAAACATTTGTCCAGTGCGCATTGGGAAAACTGGTGGGGTTTCCCTGTTCATCGCAAAAAGCGTCTTTTGCCGAGTACTGTTTTGACGGTACGATTTTCAGATAGTCGGCACGACACCAGTGCGTTTCACCTTCCGGCCCCATCATCGCATATAGCCAATGGCCGCCTTCCGTGAAGTCCATTGTTTTGGTTTTCGTATTCCACGGCAACGGCGCCCACCATTGATCGAGTAACTCACTCTGTGTCCACGCAGCCCATACGTTGTTCAACGGTGCTGCGAATTCCCGTTCGACGAAGACCCGGTTGTTGGCCTTATCGACGTTAAAATTCATCAAAAGTGTCTTCTTCATTTTTTTTGGGGTTTAATGTTTAACAATACTTTATCCAGTTGATTAAACCGATCCTCCCACAACTTTCTGAATTGCGCGAGCCATTTGTCCACTTCTTTCATTTTAGAAGCATTCAAATGGTAAAAGATCTCCCTGCCCTGTTGCTGCTGAACGACGAGTTCGCACTCGGCCAGGTACTTGATGTGTTTCGACACCGCTTGCCGGGACGAATCGAAATACTCGGCAACTGCATTTGG
>CBKWFZ010000309.1:0-5187 GCA_966673785.1 uncultured bacterium | reverse complement strand
ATCGCGTTAAAGTGGACCATACCAACGAGGCGAAATTTTTCGGATCGGCCATCCACTAGCGGTTCAAAAACTCTTCCTGTGCGGCAGACATTACAGTACGTAACCATTATCGCTCTGCCTGCAATGGAATCCCGTACCTGATGATGGTACTGAATATAACGGATCGGATAAGCCTTGGATTCTCCCTGACTGCTCACAGCCACCACAAGACTGCTGTCATTCAACGTGTTTTCACTTCGGGAAACAAAGGTCAGTGTATGAGGTTGTAGAAACATGTGATCCGCCGTCATACGAAAGTTGAACATGTAGAAAATGAACGCAACCGCCACGATAGCTGAGGCAGGAATCCATTTTCTTTTGATGCTAAACGCGGATATCAGCCCGATCGAGATCAGCAGGATGAATGATATTCTGAAAAACCAACGATATGAATGAAGAAAGTATGCCAGATCGACCGAATCCATCTGTTGACTGCCCGGCATCGGCATGATAAAGTAGACATTCGAAATCTCAAACAAACCGAGCATGATGAGCCCGCCATAAAATAACGTTTTCATCAGTTGTAGGGATTGTAGTTCGCGTAACCTTCTTCGGCTCGTGCTTTAGCGCGCGTTACATAAAACATGCGGTCCTGTGGCGCCCATGTTCCCAGGCCGTCAACATAACGGTTGAACATGCAGAAGGCTGCTGCAATCAGGACAGTATCGTGAATCTCAAGGTCCGTCGCGCCGAGATTCTTAGCGTTCTCAACCTGCTCCGAAGTCACATATTTGCCGCCTTTTTGCACACTCGCGGCAATTGACAGCAAAGCTTTCATCTTTTCCGACACCGGTGCCGTCGACGGATCTGTTTTCATTTTATCCATCTGTTCAAGATCACAATTCAGATAATGCTGGGCAAGCCCGCCGTGCGCGTTCTGACAAAAAAAACAGTTGTTCAGGTATGAAACATGTGTAGCGATCAATTCGCGTTCACCGCGTGTTAGTGAGTTCTCGGCGCGCAGTAAAACCTCTGCGAGCTCGTTGAGTGGTTTTGCTGCTTCGGGCCGGAGCGCCATCGGGCCGCGGATTCCCGGAAGACCGTCGGGTAACTGGATGTGTGCCATCAGTTCTCTTCTGGTTTTGGTGAAACATATCCGACTGTGGCAAGTCGTTTTCCCATCGGTTCATATTCCTTCGGATCGGTTGGCGTAAGTGTTGCGAGGCCGTCCACATAGCGATTGAACATCGAAAACGTTGCGGCTATCAGAACCGTATCATGAATGTCGCGGTCGTTTGCGCCATGGCGTCTTGCCTCGGCCACATCGTCGGCGGTAACGTCCTTGCCACTTTGCTGAACCTTGCCGGCGATATGGAGTAATGCCTTTATTTTCGCAGATAGAAACTGTGACGAATCATTATGGATGATGCAATCCACTACTTCACGTTTATCTTCAAAAAGCTCACGTGCCGCGGCCGCGTGACTGTTCATACAGAAATCGCAATTGTTTCGCGCCGAAACGTGCGTTGCGATCAACTCACGCTCGGCAGCGCTGAGCGGAGAGGGGCCCCGAAGTAAAACCTGCGCCAGATCATAAAGGTGTTTCCCTGTTTCCGGCCTGAACATGGCCAGGCTTCTGATTCCGGGAACACCCTCAGGTACGTTTATATGTGCCATAGTAATTGGATTCACTTTTCTTTTGATAGTAGCATTGTCAAAAAACCAATAACGAACACGCCCGCAAATGCGAGGAGCGTGTTGCCATATCCATTAAAGAAAGTCACCAGAAACCCTACAAAAAAAATGGCGATAGCGGTGACTATCCTTCCAACGTTAAAGCATATTCCGGTGAATGTGCCCCGGATTTGTACTGCGAACAGTTGTGGAATGTAAATGGAAAGCAAGCCTTGACTTATCCCGAAGAAAAACGAAAGAAAAGCCAACTCCACGTAAATAATCTTTGAAAACGAATTATTGGATAGGAAAAGCAATCCTGAGATAACGATGCAACCTGCAAAGCAAACCATCATCGCCCGTCGCGTACCCAGCGCGTTTGATACCCATCCTGATGCAAAACCACCGGCAAGGCCACCCGCGCCGAGCAACATCATCGCGATGCCACGTTCAGTTTGTCCATCCGACGTTGTGCCGAGTAAGCTTTGAACCCATGTTGGTATCCAGGAAAACATTCCCCATAGACCTATTAGCATCGAGCCGAAAATGATCGATCCCTTTAACAGATTTGTCTTATCATCACCGGTTGTTTTTGCCCGATGCGACGTCAGTGTGCGCTCCTTCCATTGATCAGATTCCCGCAGCAGGAAGAGTGCCGCAATGCCGAGGGCGAGGGGCACCGTGCCGATCAGGAAAGCGTCGCGCCAGCTGTCAACCAGAAGGGTAACAAGACCAGACGAAAAAATTCCAACCGGGAATCCGATTGAATCAATCCCGATCATCACGGCACGCGATTTTCGCGGCCAGATCTCGTAAAGCAGCATGGGCGTGATAACCAGTATTCCGCCGACTGCCAGACCCGAACAAAGTCTTAGCAGAACGACGTACTCCCAGGTGGGCGCAATCGCGATGGTCATGGTGCAAATGCCAAACGAGCCAACTGAGAGTGCAAGCGCTTTCACCCGGCCTATTCTGTCACTGACAAATCCCCAGCAGAATCCGCCGATAGCCCAGCCGGCAATATAGAGCGATTGAATGGATGCGCTGATGGTGCTCAGCTCTTCATGGGCGGCTTTACCGGTAAGTTCCATGACAACCGGGGGAAGGTAAACGGCCATCAATGTCGAAATCAACCCCGCGCACAAGTTACAAAGGAAGCAGACTACAAAAGAGCTCCACAGGAGGACTCCGATTTTCCCGGAATCCTTTGCTTGTGAAGCCGCCAACTCGCCGGTAATCATCGTAGCAGTTGATCAAATGTCACGCTTACGTAATAGATCGCTCCGATTGAAGGAGAGCCGTACGCCTGGTAAACCTGGTTATTAAAGAGATTGTTTGCACCGATCTTTATCAGCGATTTGATCGGCAGCAATTTGTAACTCACTTGAGCGTCAACGATGGAAAACGCGTCGATTGTCCCTGGTCTCATCTGGTTAAACGTTCCGTACCATTCGTAGGCGTCTTGCCAACGCCATGCAACGTTAAATCCGATCTTCTCGGTTACCCTACTGTTTCCGAACGTCACTGCTGTCTTATACTTCGGCGTATTGAAGCCTGGCACATTGTTGGGATTTGCGTCCTTGATATCAAACGACGCCAGCGTCAGGTTTCCCCCGAGGTGATAATTTTTCGGCAGACTGCATGTAAGCCCAATTGTAGCTCCCTGCGCGGTCACCACATCCGCGGCGTTCGTATAGAGCTGATAAAGGTGACTGTCTCCGTTTAGAAGATCCATGGCCGCCTCAGGATTGATCGATCCGTCTGGTGCGAGTACCGCACTCTCCGGTTCCATCACAACCTGGTTCAGCAGGAAATCCGTATAACTTGAAAAGTAATAATTGACATCGATCACGAAGTTGTTGTTGAGCATGCCCTTGTACCCAATCTCGAACACTTTGACTCTTTCCGGCTTAATGTATTCGACATTCGACTTGACAAGCAGATCTTTCGCCTGCATTACAGCGTCCTGCGGAGAAGCTCCTTGTTGCATAGCTTGCTGAAACGCGCCGAAGAACGGTCCAAGGGACGCGGTTGTGAACGAATTCTGGTAAACTGTCATTCCCTTGCTGTTATCGGGAACTCCGCCGAGGATTGTGATCGGACCTGCGTTCAGCTTGATGTACTGATCGCCGGGAGTCGGGTTGCGAAACCCGGTTTGAAAAGAGGTTCTGATGTGATGGTTTCCAGCCACGGTGTAGACAGCTGAAGCCCTGGGGGTAATCCGTCCGTCAAAGTTCTGGTTCTTATCATACCGAAGCGATCCAGCCAGTTTCAGCTTTTCATTGAGCAGCTTCTTTCCGAGTTGTATGAAGGCCCCGCCTTCATCGATGATAATGCTTCCTCCTTTGTCATCAAAGAGTGTACCGTTAGTGAACATATCATACCTTCTGAAGTTTCCGCCGACCAGCAGGTCAACCACCCTGATTGCACTTGAGAGATCATATTGCCCTTCCAGATGGTACAGTTTGCTCTGACTCAGAATTCCGGCGCCGCTCAATCCCTGTGTTTTGATCAGGCGATCTTTCTCAGTATCAAATTCCGGGGTGCCGGGCAAAAACCTGCCTTCGTCGGCAAACGCTCTGGCGGCCACGTGATCTGCAGCTGTTACACCAGGGATGTTTCCGAGAAAAGCCTCTTCATATCGTGTGTACCACATATCATCGGCCTGATTTTCGGGAACAACATTTCCATCCAGGTCACGGACCCACGTTTTAGTAATTAGCTGACCAAGTCCCTTCGCATTATACGAATCATGAGAGTCTTCGATCGTGGAATATGCGCGTATGAAATAGTTTGAACCTTTCAATTCCAGCTTATGCTGTTGAAGTGTGAAATTGTTGATCGAAAAGCGGTTACTTCCCGTGTAGTTCGCGGTGCCTTGTCCAAAATTGTATTGGTAGCTGGCCACCATGTTCGATGAGATCCGGTAGTGCAAGGCACCATTGAGTTTGAGGCTGTAGACATTGTAGTCTGTCACGTCACGTTCCTCATAGCCCGTGCGGGAAACCCGGCCCACACCTTCAATGGTTCGTGCTTCGTCGTCACCGTAAACATTGAGGGCATTTCTTGCAGGGTTGTTATCTCCGCGCTGCTCAACAGGCGTTCCCGGATCGACATCGGTATAATTTGTAGCATAGAAATCGAGCCCTGAAAACCACGATGCATTTACTTTGAATGCGAATCTGTCACCGAACGATTTCGCGTACCGGATGGCGTAGTCGCCAAGGAGATGAGGGTCGGCATATTTTTCGCCGATATGGTTTACTCCAATCCTGGCCTGGGCGCTGAGGCCTTGATATTGAAACGGATCTTTTGTTCGCATCATCAGCACACCATTAAAAGCGACAGGACCATATAAGGCGGATGCTGCGCCAGGAATGAGTTCCGCGCTTTCCATATCCAGATCCGACGAACCGAACATGTTACCGACAGAGAAACCCAGTCCGGGAGTTTGATTGTCTACGCCATCAACCAGTTGGAGGAATCTGGAATTCCCGGTGTGGTTGAAACCCCGCGTATTGATTTGTTTGAATG
>CBKWFZ010000308.1:0-5245 GCA_966673785.1 uncultured bacterium | reverse complement strand
AGCGCCTTCGCGCGATGCAGCGCCAACCAGGCAAAGACAGCAGCAGGATGGCCGTGCCAATAGTAATGCGGAGTGGAATCAGCGACGTTCATATAACAATACGTCTTCCGGGCGTGAAGTTATCCGCCGCGAACCGGCGCAGGAACAGCAGCAGACTCCTGCCAGGAACAGAAGTACCGATGCCGTGACACGACCCCGTAGCACGGGAGAAAACTGGCGGAATACACGTCCAGCTGAAGTGAGAAGGCCGGCAGAACAACGCACGTACCAGCAAAGTAATCAGCGATCTGAAAGGAGCGCGCCGACAATAAACCGGAACGCGCCGGCAAACCGCAACATTAACATGACGCGGAAACCGGAATCGCAGCGACAACAAAGCGTAAGACCAGCACCGGCGCCACGGGACACACGTTCAAGCCCTCCAGGTTCGTCAGGAAACCGGAACGAAAGTAACGGACGATCAAGAGATGGAAATAGGGGGAGGTAACTTCCTCTATTTTTTTTGCACATCGCTGGTACTGAGCCCATCTTGCTATTAGTGAAAATACAACATCTCCTGGCTGGCTATCCGGAATTGCTCTACATTTGTTCACGGCAAATGCAACCGTGCCTTTGACGCGACGTATATCAGCTGTATACTATGAACACTACAGAAGAACAACTCGAACAATTGAAGTTTCCCATTGGCCCGTTTAAGCCGAAGGAAAGCATTACGCGTGAGGATCTCGATCAGTATATTGAAACCATTGCCACGGCTCCGGCACGTTATCGCGCCATAACTGCGGGGCTATCGGAAGACGATCTGAAAAAGACGTATCGCGAAGGAAGCTGGAATGTTCAGCAGATCATCAACCATGTTGCCGATATGCACCTGCTGCACTTTTTCCGTATGAAATGCGCCCTGACAGATCCCGACTATAAAAATGTCACACTGGTGAATCAGGACGCATGGACACGAACGCCTGACGGGCTGAACGGTCCTGTTTTGGATGCCCTCGATGTGATCGAAAGCATTACGAAACGTATGGTCTTCCTGATAAAGTCACTCGACGAAAGACAACTCGCGATCACGTATTACCACCCTGTCCGTCGCATCACGCTGAGCCAGAAACAAGCCGCAGCCATGACTGCGTGGCACGTTGCTCATCATCTGGAACACCTCAAGATTGCTTTGCATCCGGGGTAAAGACTATTCAATTAAAAGCGCGTCATCGGATTCGGAAAAGATGCGCGCCGGAATGCGTGACGCTATTTCTGATTTTTGTGTCGACGGGTCCACGTGCAGGATTACCGTTTGTTTCGGTTCAACATAACGTTGGATGAGATGGACTCCGTTTGGGTCATTTACGATCCAGGTTGGAGCAAATAAAACGTCGATGCTTCCTTTCCATTTTTCCATCCATGCAAAATTCCGGTCGACGAGTTCAGTGTCGCCGAGGTGCAGAAACCGGCGGCCGTCCCATTCTACGAGGTAGAAAAAGTTATCGGTGCTGGCAAATCTTGCGGCGCGATAGTAGTTCACATGCCATGTTTTCACAGCAGTCACAAAAACGCCGGGCGCAATTTTTATCACCTGCTCCTTCCCCACCGTAATCAGCTGAAACCGGTTGACGGCGTTTGTGTCGATACGCTCAGTTACCTGTGTTCCACCGATAAGTTTCATCGCCGCCTGTGCATTCAATACTTTTTCAAGCATACCAGGGTCCATGTGATCGTCATGGTAATGCGTGACCATCGCCGCAATGGCATGTTTATAAAGTTCCTTTTTCCCGGTTACTGCGTCAAGCTTTGAAGGAAATGTAGGTTGGTATGCATCCTTGTAATAGTCGTGGAAAGCGTCAATGAAAACCGCGGAATCGTTCCTCGAAATAGAAACCCCCATATTCCCAAAATAACCGATACGGAATTGCGCGGACGCGTTGCCTGAAACCAACAGAAATATAAGCAGGACGATGTTCCTCATCTTCCGGCAAGTACGGTAATTTGAAATCCCGCTTCCGTAGCTTTTATATGGCCGGTCAGCCACCTCCATGTACATCCTCAGGTTGTCCAGAATACGATCAGAAATAACAATGTCCGGTAAACGAAATGAGCGACAACGAACGCCACGAGTACGGGAACTGTCTTGACGATCGTCCAGCTCCACGACTCCCGGTAGAACCGTTTAAGAGCAATTCCGAAATAGACCGGGAAAACGATCAGGAAGGTCCAGCCGTAAATTGGAAAGTATGCCTGAGCCTCGATGATGTGCGTTGTGACCAGTGCCATCAGTAACAGGTTTGCCACGATACTCAGCAGCATGACAAAGGCGATGATGTACACCGAAAAAACGATGTGGTCCGTCAAGTAGTAACGTCTCCTGAAATAGATCAGCATCAGGAGCAACGCCATGACTGGCGCGTGCAGGATGATCAGCGTCTTGCTGAGTGCGGTGGATTGTTCGTCATAAGCTTCCGAGTACGCTTCCATCGACGTTCCGCGATGCTCAAGCCGGCGCTCAACCATCGCGTTGGCGAGTCCACGGTGCTGTGGCTGGAACAATTGCTCACGCAGGGAGAGGTTTAAATCCGAGAGATGGACCGCGAAGAAGTAAACAAGGTTGATTAGCAGGAAGAGACTCAGCGGTGTCATATACCGTTTTCGACGGCCATCCAGGTATTCGGCAGCCAGGAAACCAGGTTTCGACAGCAGCAGCCACAGGTTCCTGAAAAAGTTGTTCTCGAGAAAGAAAGCGGCTCCAAAAAACTGGTAGACGAAATGCCTGAATGTTCGCTCCCTGTCTTCAACCTTTTTCTGGCCGCAGGCGTGACAGAATTTTCCGGCGAGCAGTGTGCCGCAGTTCAGACATGGGTCGGAGGTCTCTACCATGAAGCGAATTACGATATAATTATCTGATACCTCAAGCTGGCTAATGCATCGTGATGATTACCTTTCCCTTGAACGCGCCGGATGCATAATGGCGAAACGCATCGCTTGTTCTTGCCATTGGAAAGACGCTGTCAATAACTGCCCGCACTTTTCCTTCGCCAAGCAGACTTTCAAAATCCTCGAGGCCCCTGTTTGTCTGGTATGTGAGAATGCCGACATGTTTATCGTTTTGTGATGAGATCTTTCCAAATACCATGGCCTGAAGAATGGCCTTCATCGTCCCTCCGATCATCAAAAATTTACCACCCGGATTTAACATTCCCCGGTATGTTTTCAGCGGATGCCGCGCGACAACGTCGACTATCAGATCGTATTTCTTTCCCAGCTTCGTGACATCCTGCTTCTGATAGTCGATCACCTCGGTCGCGCCCAGTGCTGACAAAAGTGAGAGCTTCGCGCGCGTATCAACGGCGGTTACCAGCCCTCCCGTGGCACGGGCAATCTGCACGGCAAACGACCCTACTCCGCCGCCGGCGCCAATCATGAGCAGATGCTGCCCCGCACGGAGTTTCCCTTTGTCACGAACAGCCTGAAGTGCCATTAATCCGGCCTGTGGAATTGCAGCTGCCTCTTCGAACGTTATGAAGGATGGTTTCCTGACCAGCCACTTTTCAGGAACGGCAACATATTCAGCAAAGCCGCCCCAGCCGTGTTCGCTCAGGTCGCCGTAAACTTCATCGCCCGGTTTGAAACGCGAGCATCCTTTACCAGTGGCTTCAACAACGCCCGCGATATCTGCTCCCGGAATCTGATGCGTTGGTTTGAACAACCCCCACATCCTCACAATCCACGGCTTACCACGGATCATATCCCAGTCCCATGAATTCACAGATGCGGCGCGAACGTTGACCAGCACCTCCCCTTTTGCAGGAACGGGTTTTTCGATCTCCTGCAATGACAGCACGTCGGGCGTTCCATACTTTTTGTAAACGATCGCTTTCATTTTTATGATTGAATTCAGTTTTAGATCCTGACAGTCGGACCGATGACATACCAGAACAGCAGCGAAAGCGGTATCATGATACCCGTCAGAATTTTAAGCAACAGCGTCTTACCGTACAGGTACGCCACGATGAATAAAATGAGGTGCAACAACAGAATGACGATCAATGCAAGCGCGAACAGCATCAATCCCCCGGCGGCATTTGTATGCATACCTGAAACCGGCTTTTTCGGCATGAAGAACACAAGCCCGTTTATCACGATCAGGACGATGTTAATCAGCTGCAATAGTTTTGTCATGGTATCGGTTCCTGTTGTTTTGTCTCGCCCTGTTGCCTGATAAATGTCGTCGGTGTCAGGCCTGTGAAATCGCGGAAGGCTTTCGAGAAGTGCGGCACATTATTGTACCCGACATCGAAACACACTTCACTGACGGTACGTCCGGAAGAAATCAAAAGTTGTTTCGCGCGCACGAGCCTAAAGGTGCGCAATAGCTCGCCGGGTGATTGATCAGTAATCGCTTTCAGTTTTCGGTGCAGCTGCATGCGACTCATACCAGTTTCAAGTGCAAGTTCGTCAATGCCAAATTCGGGATTCGAATACCGCTCTTCGATACAGGCCATTAATTTTGCGAGAAACTCTTCATCACGCGGTGCAATGCTGACGTTTGCCGGTTGCAGTACTAAATTTCGCGAGTATGCGCGCCTCAGACGCTGGCGCTGGGCGATGAGGTTGTCAACACGCGCGACAAGTTCTTCTCCATTGAACGGCTTGGTAAGATAATCGTCGACGCCGGTAACAAGTCCCTCAAGCTTACTTGACAGATCGGCTCGCGCGGTTAGCATCAAAACCGGAATATGAGATGTCGCGTCATGCTGGTGCAGTTCAATGCAAAATGCTTTTCCGTCCATTTCGGGCATCATCCAGTCGCTGATGATCAGATCGGGTACGGTTTGCTTTGCTCTTTCAAGGGCAAGGCGCCCATTCGGGACGATTTCCACCCGGTACTTTACCTTTAAAAGGTCACCGATAAATGCGCCCATTTCCGGATGATCTTCGGCGACGAGCACCAATGACGGCAGTTCTCCCGGTTCCAACGGTGGGGCCAGGTATCCTTCGGGTGCTTCTGTTGTGTCTTCAATGTTGTCAGCAGAATCCGGCGCGACGGTGAATCCCCGCTGCCGGTAGAACCCGGCATCAAACGGTACTTTCACTCTAAATGAGCTGCCCTCTCCCTCTACACTCATCGCATCGACGGATCCAAAATGGACTTCCGCGAGTTCCTTAACGAGCGCGAGCCCCACTCCCGTACCAGCGACGTGTGACCATTGGCTGTGCGCCTGGTAAAAGCGTTCGAATATATGCGGAAGCTTGT
>CBKWFZ010000307.1:0-5265 GCA_966673785.1 uncultured bacterium | reverse complement strand
GTGCCTTGTACGACCAGGTGATGGCGAAACTCAAGGCAATTCCGGAGATCACTAATATCCACTACACTACGGGCAACTACTCGATGTTTGTGAAGATTCATTGCAAGGACACAAACCATCTGAAACTCGTCCTGCACGACAAAATCCAGCAGGTTGAGGGTATTGAACGAACTGAAACGATGATCAGCCTTGAGGAAAGCCTGGACCGTAGCCTCAACCTGACCTGATAGAGGCTATCTATAGCGATTGCAGAAGTTTCTATGTCTAAATGAGGTTCAGAAGAACCTTAAAATGCCTTTTTTGTTATACTTTTGTAATTGTTTAAAATTAGTCTAAATAGGCCAACATGAGCAAAGACAACCAGGTACTGGAAGAGTTGACATCGAAGGAGTACGAGCACGGCTGGACCACGAACATTGAGACCGAATCGGCTCCAAAAGGGCTTAATGAGGATATAATCCGCTTTATTTCGGCCAAGAAAAACGAGCCGGAGTGGCTGCTGGATTACCGCCTCAAAGCTTTCCGTCAGTGGTCGAAGATGCAGGAGCCTCGCTGGCCGAATGTGACGTACCCTCCTATTAACTACCAGGATATCATATATTATTCGGCTCCCGTTCAGAAGGCAAAGCCGAAAAGTCTCGAAGACGTTGACCCGGAGCTCATCAAGACATTCGAAAAGCTAGGCATCTCGCTTACAGAGCAAAAACGCCTCACCGGCATTGCGGTCGACGCCGTGATCGACAGCGTCTCAGTTGCTACAACATTTAAGGAAACGCTGGGCGAACTCGGCATCATCTTCTGTTCTTTCAGCGAGGCTGTACAGGAACACCCAGAACTCGTCAAAAAATACATGGGTTCGGTAGTGCCGGTAAACGATAATTACTTTGCCGCACTGAACAGCGCGGTCTTTACGGACGGTTCGTTCTGCTATATCCCAAAGGGTGTTCGCTGCCCTATGGAACTTTCCACCTACTTCAGAATTAATGCAGCAAATACGGGTCAGTTTGAACGTACTTTGATTGTCGCTGATGAAGGATCGTATGTGAGCTACCTGGAAGGATGTACTGCTCCAATGCGCGACGAAAATCAGCTTCACGCGGCGGTCGTCGAAATCTATGCGATGAAAGACGCCCACGTCAAGTACTCGACCGTGCAGAACTGGTACCCGGGCGATAAGGATGGCAAAGGGGGCATTTACAATTTTGTCACGAAACGCGGACTTTGCGCCGGCGACCATTCGAAGATATCATGGACACAAGTGGAAACCGGGTCAGCCATCACATGGAAATATCCATCGTGCATTCTCAAGGGCGATCATTCAAGCGGTGAGTTTTATTCAGTAGCCGTGACGAACAACTACCAGCAGGCCGATACGGGAACAAAGATGATTCACATCGGAAAGCATACGAAGTCACGAATCGTATCAAAAGGTATTTCGGCCGGGCATTCACAAAACAGCTATCGCGGACAGGTTCATATTATGAAGCGTGCGGAAGGCGCGCGCAATTTCTCGCAATGCGATTCGCTGCTTATGGGTGACCAGTGCGGTGCGCATACCTTCCCCTATATCGACGTCGAGAATAATACGGCGAAGATCGAACACGAAGCAACGACATCGAAGATTGGTGAAGACCAGATCTTCTATTGTCTGCAACGCGGGATCGACGAGGAGTCCGCCGTTGCCCTCATCGTAAATGGCTACGCAAAAGAAGTATTGAATCAGCTTCCCATGGAATTCGCCGTCGAAGCGCAGAAATTGCTGGCGCTGACGTTGGAGGGAAGTGTCGGATAAGAAAAATCGGCGATCGTTGGAAGCATTGAGAGACCTGAAAAGTTTCAGATCTCAAGTTTCAAGTTTCAAGGCGATAACTGATTCAACCGTTGTGTAATAAAATCGTATCGTTAGCCTGGTTAAAGATGAAACAGATAAGAAGGTTTGAGGACCTGCAGGTCTGGCAGAAGGCCAGGTATTTCTGTCAGGAAATATATCCAATCATAACGGATGGATCGTTTGCACGGGATTTCGCTTTGAGAGATCAAATCAATCGGTCATCAGGGTCAGTTATGGATAATATTGCGGAGGGTTTTGAACGTGAAGGTAAGCTTGAGCTAATTCAATTTCTTTCCTATGCAAAATCTTCCGCCGGCGAGTGCCGATCTCAACTGTACCCGCTTTGGACAGAGGACATATTGAGGAGACTGTATTTCAAGTTCGAATAAGTGAAATAGAAGAGATAAGCCGGATGCTGAGTGGTTTAATGCAATACCTGAAAAAGACGTCCATCAGAGGATTGAAGTACAAACCGCCGTCCGAAGTGTAACTTGAAACTTGAAACTTGAAACTTGAAACTTGGAACTTGAAACCCCTCGCAGAACGAAAGACTTTTAGAAACAACGAGTATGTTAAAAATTACGAATCTACAAGCTAAAATCGACGACAAACAAATACTGAACGGCATCAACCTGGAAGTGAAAGCCGGCGAAGTGCATGCGATCATGGGGCCTAATGGTTCCGGGAAAAGTACGCTGGCATCGGTGCTGGCGGGCCGGGAGGAATTCGAGGTGCTGGATGGCGAGGTCGACTTCATGGGAAAGAACCTGCTGGAGATGTCGCCGGAAGAACGGGCGCGCGAAGGAATGTTCCTCGCTTTTCAATACCCCGTTGAGATTCCGGGGGTGAGTACCATCAACTTCATGAAGACTGCTGTAAACCAGATCCGGGAAGCGCGCGGTCAGCAGACTCTGGATGCGGTTTCTTTCCTCAGCCTGATGAAAGAGAAAATGAAACTCGTAGAGATCGACCAGTCGCTTCTGAACCGTTCTCTCAACGAAGGATTCTCGGGAGGTGAAAAGAAACGCAATGAGATCTTTCAAATGGCGATGCTCGAGCCGCGGCTCGCGATACTCGATGAAACAGATTCCGGTCTTGACATCGACGCGTTAAAGGTCGTTTCAAATGGCGTGAACAAGCTTCGAAACAAGTCGAACGCGGTGATCGTCGTGACACACTATCAGCGTCTTCTCGAATATATTGTACCTGATTTTGTCCACGTGCTTTACAAGGGCAAGATCGTAAAGTCGGGAACGAAAGATCTCGCCCTCGAACTGGAAGCAAAGGGCTACGACTGGATTAAGGATCACGCAACGGTATAAAGAGTTTTAATGAGTTCACTCGTTTCAGTAAATAATACAACCGCGGTCGTGGCTGCGGCAATTCGAAGTAATCTGAAGAGTCAGGATGCTTTCCGGGATGTCCGCGAAAAAGCGCTGGCACATTTCGAGAAACTTGGACTTCCCGGCAATAAGGCCGAAGAGTACAAACACACGCCACTCACGCGGTTGCTGGAAAAGAATTTTGACTTCTCCCGCCAGAATCCGGAGCCGGGAACAGTTTCGGCGGATGCATTCACGGTTTCCGGAATTGAAGGCAACGTTCTCGTTTTTGTCAACGGTCGTTTCGATCGCGGGTTAAGCAGAATTGAAGAAATCCCCGGGGTAACCATTGCACCGTTGAGCGATCTGCAGTCGGGCCCCAAAGATTTGGCAACGATGGCGGATCCGGCAACGGATCCTTTTGTTGCCTGGAACACCGCAGCCTGGACCGATGGCACATACATTCGCGTTGAGCGCAACGTACAGGTTAGCAAGCCCGTGTTCATCTATCACGTTCATGACACCCGCAAAGGCCAGGTTGTTTCCGCGGTAAGAAACGTAATCGTTTGCGAGCAAGGCAGCGAACTTACCGTTTTCGAGAAGTTCGATACGATCGGAAACAACAACGGTTTCTCAAGCGTGGTGTCGGAAGGCATAGTTGAACCCAATGCCGGATTGAACTGGTATTCGATACAAAACGATTCATCGGGCCGCTTTCATTTCGACCACCGGCAGATCATGCAGGCCGGTTCAAGCCGCGTGAATACATTTACGTTCACACTCGATGGCAAAGCGGTGCGAAACAACCTTCAGCTCGCCCTTGACGGCGAAGGAATCGATTCGCACATGTATGGTCTTTACTTGCTGGGCAAAGACACACTTGCAGACAACCATACCGTTGTGGATCATCGTCAGCCGAATGCATTCAGCAACGAAATGTAGAAGGGAATCATTGATGATAAGGCACGGGGCGTTTTCAACGGAAAGATCTTTGTGCGACCCAATGCGCAAAAGACCAATGCGTTTCAGGCCAACCGTAATATTTTGCTGTCTGATCAGGCTACCGTTAACACCAAGCCTCAGCTGGAAATCTGGGCCGACGACGTGAAATGTTCTCACGGTTGTACATCGGGTCAGCTTGATGAAGAGGCATTGTTCTATCTCAGGGCTCGGGGGATTCATGAAAACACGGCGCGGGCCATGATGCTTTATGCGTTCGCCGGCGAGTTGCTCGAACCAATGAAGCATGAAGGAATCCGGAAGTATATCGATTCCCTGATTAGTGAAAGATTACATAAAGATTTTTGACATGGGGCAACTTGCAGCGGAAAAGGTATTGCATATCGAAGAGATCCGGAAGCAATTTCCGATCCTTCAGCAAAAGATTCATGGAAGGGATCTTGTGTACCTCGACAATGCGGCCACGTCACAGAAACCTGAAAGCGTTATCACGGCCCTTTCGGATTACTACCGCGGTTATAATGCCAATATTCACAGGGGTATCCATACCCTCGCCGAAAAGGCAACGCAGGCGTATGAAGCGACACGCATAGCCGCTCAGCATTTTATCAACGCCGCCTCTCCGGAAGAAGTGATCTTTACAAGAGGCGTTACAGAGGGCATCAACCTCGTTGCATCTTCCTACGGCCGCCGTTTTCTGAATGTCGGCGATGAAGTACTTATCAGCGGAATGGAGCATCATTCGAATATTGTGCCCTGGCAAATGATCTGCGAGGAAAGAGGCGCAACGCTGAAAGTCATCCCGGTCTCTCCCGAAGGTGAACTTGATCTTGATGTGTTCAGGGCGCTGCTCAGCTCACGCACACGTGTTGTCTCGGTAAACCATGCGTCGAACAGCCTTGGAACAATCAATCCGGTTTCTGAGATTATTGCAGCTGCCCATCAGGCAGGCGCGGTGGTTATGATTGACGGAGCCCAGGCGGGCGCGCATCTTCCCATTGATGTGCAGGCATTGGATTGTGATTTCTACGCCCTTTCGGCGCATAAAATGTACGGGCCGACGGGCACTGGTATCCTTTACGGGAAACGTGATATTCTCGAGAAGATGCCGCCCTATCACGGCGGCGGCGAGATGATCAGGGAGGTCACTTT
>CBKWFZ010000306.1:0-5281 GCA_966673785.1 uncultured bacterium | reverse complement strand
TTTTACCTGGATGTTCCGGGGAAGAAACGCCTGCATACCGCGTAGATAGCCGCCTTGAAAAATACGTGTACCGCTTCTTCGAGGAGGGCGAAAAAAGAGGGAAGATACTCGACCGTACCAACCTGGTACTTACTGCAACACACGACCTTCTCGCCGCAGAAGGAAGAATGGCTGTAACACGTGGCACCAACGACGGCCAGATCGTGATCGAGGTAGATGAAACGCTGGTGCATTCAGCGGATACACTGTTTCTCGAGTTTGCGCTGATGCATGAATTCGGCCACGGATTCCTGAAGCGTGGGCACGTCGGCGGCATAAGCATCATGAATCCAAGCAGGAAGATTGTGGACCGTTATCGCCGCAATGCACGGGAGCGCGGCCAATTGTTTGATGAGCTCTTCAGGTGACGATCCAGACAGAACGCGCGAGCCGTTCCTCCGGTATTCGCGATATCTTCAAAACACATTTGGAGAGCCGGTCCAGAAGGTCTGTATTACACTGGATGGTACCTGCCCCAACCGCGACGGTTCAAAGGGACGCAGAGGGTGCACCTATTGTAATCCGGCGAGTATCAGCACTACACATGCTTTCGCACCGGTGTCTGTTCAGCTCGAAAATGGAATCCGGTTCTATAAAAGCCGTAGCAAAGCCAGAAAATATCTCGCATACTTCCAGTCCTACACAAACTCGTACGGCGATCTCGAACAGTTCATCCCCCTTTATCGGGAAGCACTGAACTACGATGGAGTTTGCGGGCTGATCATTGGTACGCGGCCCGATTGCATCACACCGGCGTTCGTATCCTACCTCTCAGGGCTTTCGCAAGATTGGTATGTCTCCGTGGAATTAGGGATTGAATCCACCGAAGACAGTACGCTTGAGCGTGTGAACCGGTGTCATACGTTTGCCGATACGGTGAATGCTGTTACAATGCTTGCCGGGAGAAACATTCACATTGGTGGTCACCTTATTCTTGGCTTGCCGGGTGAAAGTCAGGCAGACCAAATCCGCCACGCCGGGCGCTTATCGGTTTTGCCTTTGGACTCATTGAAACTCCATCACCTGCAGGTGTTGAGACACACGCGACTTTTCGCTGACTATAAACGGGCCCCCTTTGCACTTCCGGATGTTAGCAGCTATCTCGATACCGTTATTGCTTTCCTGGAACGAAGTCGAACGTCGCTTGTTTTCCAACGGTTTCTCGCCGAAGCGCCGAAACACCTGTTGATTGCACCCGATTGGAGCGGCATCCGGAACAATGAGTTCACGCGGATACTGAGCGATGAGATGACACGCAGGAAAACGTATCAGGGGCGGCTATCTTTGGGAACTAATGATTCGATTGGATAGTGATACCAGAACCTACACTCATTCCGGTCACAATAGCATTGCGGTTCTTCACTTCAAAATCTTCAATATTTCAACGATTTTTGTAATGAGCGGCGATATCGGCGTGATTAAAAGAAACTGAAATATGAAAAAGCAAGTTATCGCAATACTCTTAGTGATTCTAGTCATGAATGGCTGTTTCCAACCCCCGGAGTCGAAAGAACAAGAAGCGAAATCTATGTTGCAGGGTGCCTGGTCTTACGTCTTGAATGATTCCATTTATGGGGAGGTCATCTTTCTGGACGATCGTCTTTGGGAACATCATGGCGTTATAGGAGAGTTTGACAGAAAGTATAAAATAAGCAATGACTCGCTGATAATAATGGCTCCGGAGGATTATCCGGAACTTAAAGTGAGGCTTCGCATAATTTCCCCAGATGCATTTACTGCGAACTCCGAAGGCATGGCAACGTCCTACTTTAGAATAGAAGAATCTAAAGACTGGGAGAAGGTTGTAAATCGGTTGAATCCCGACTACTCCGACTACCTCGATGGGTTTGAAAAACGATATATTGAGTATAACCGGTGATTTAAAAATCAACGAAAGATAAGCATGTGTACAAGATTCGGATCACTGGTTTTTGCCTCATTTATCCCAGGCGGTTTGAATCGGTTCAATTTTCGCCCAATCCTTCTTCTCCTGTAAACTCCGACATAACGCTGATTTCTAAATCAAGATCCTTGCGGTACCACGCACTTAGCGCCGTAAAAAAACTTCAACGAGCGCGAAACAGCGCTCCTCAGACCCGTTTTTGATCCACAGATGCATTATTTCCATCCTAAACGGCAATTCCTCCGGCTCCCGGCACGTTTTATTTCGTGAAGTCTGATTTTTTGATAATTTACGTGGATAAAGTAAAGAACGGGTATGAAGATCGTCAGGAAACATATGGCCGCGCTGTTGCTTGCGGCACTGATTATGGCATGTACGCAGAATGAACCGGAAATCAATCCGGAGACTAATCTGACCGGAAACGAGATCACATACGCACTTTCATCTGGAAGCGACTTTAATGTCTCTGGCACAGCCGTGTTTCAGGAAACCAAAGACGGCTACACCCGTATCTCGATTAACCTGGATAAGAAATTCCAGGAAGGGCTCTTCCCTGTACACCTGCATTTAGGTGATGTTGGAACGGATGATGCTGCAATCGCGGCTTTGCTGTCGCCGGTGCCCGCGCCAAAGGCAAAGAGCACCACGGACCTCGTGCGCCTCAGTGACGAATCCAAAATTACGTTCGCTGAACTCAAGGAAATGGAAGCCTGCATCAAAATTCACCTTGCCGCTGACGGCGAAGGAAAAGACATTATCCTCGCAGCCGGAAATATCGGTTCGGCAGTTGGCAAATCGCTGAACGGCGGGAGAGCAGGGATTTCAGTTTGCAGCAGCAACTAAGCCTGCTATTTCACCGCATCATTTCACGGCATCGTTTGAGCCGCCTGACTATTTCAGCACAAACGCCCCATTGACGCTACCGGAGGTTGATTTTTCACCCGGTTGACTTCCGCCAACCTGAATCGTTACGCTTCCCGGAAGATGCCGCGCCGCGCCGTCCTTGTCGATAACCTGCAGGTCGCGGGGAAGCAGATTAAATGTGACCACCTTGCTCTCGCCGCTTTTCAGAAAGATTCGCGTAAACCCCTTGAGGGCACGTATCGGCGTACGGTAGCCCTCCAGGCTCCGGGACACATAAAGCTGAACCACTTCCTCTCCATCAGCCTTGCCGGTGTTTGTTACACGCACCTTCACGGGAACCGTACTGTTGACCGGCGCTTCTGAGGGAAGCTCAAGCTGATCATAACCAAAAGTGGTATAACTCAGCCCGTATCCGAACCCCCACTGAGGCGTGCCACCAAAATACCGGTACGTGCGATTCTCCATAGCGTAGCTGTTGAAGTCGGGAAGGTCACCATCACCTTTGTAAAACGTTACAGGGAGCCTTCCTGCGGGATTATAGTCGCCGAAGAGCACGTCGGCAATGGCGGTACCTGCGGACTGACCACCATACCACGCGTTAACAATAGCAGGAATGTTTTCGGCCTCCCACGGAACTGCAACAGCGCTCCCGGTCATCATAACAAATACAACCGGCTTCCGTGTGGACTGCAACGCTTTCAGTGTTTCGGTCTGCACCGCGGGCAGCAAAATAGATGTGCGGTCACCGCCGTCGAAACCGGGTTCATTCACGCGCATCTCCTCCCCTTCGAGTTGTGGCGAAATCCCGCCCACGTAAATGATAACATCGGCATCGCGCACTTTCCGCGCCAGAGCTTTCAAATCCGTTCGCGCAAAATTACCCACGCGCAACGCTACCGAGGCCTTGCCCTCAACCTGGTTGTATTCCAGTTCAATGCGGTACGACTTTCCTTTTTCAACCTGCTTCCTGACGTGGCGCGCGCCCCACCGGTTGCGCACCCACGCGTTCAGCTCTTCCTTCCCGTCAATTTTGAGGCGATAACCGTCATCGGCCTCGACCTCGAATGCTATTTCTCCATTTTGCAAGGCAGTGAACTCCGTCGTATACCGCGCCGAGAAATGGTAAGCTTTCAAACCTCCCACAACATTTTCCCCTTCCTGCCAGAAATTATTGATGTCATTCTCTATTCGCGTCGTAACGGCAGCACCTGATAAATTCTCATTATCGAAATATTCCGCCTGTACTCCAGGCTTCCCGTTGTATGAAAACCGGCCGAGACCAACATTATAAACCAACAATGTATCCCGGGTGAACGTCGTCGCTTTTTCATACACCACTTCGGTCGAACTTCCAACCTTTGCTTTAATGCCTTCCAACGCAGTCACCACCTCAGAAGGGGTTCCGTTATAGTTACCAAGCACTGCAATGGCGTTATCGGCATTCGGTCCGATCACAGCAATCTTCTTGAGATTCTTCTTCAACGGCAGCACGTTCTTCTGATTCTTCAGCAACACCACCGACTGCCTTGCCATCCTCTCTGCGTGGGCGGCATGCGGCTTACTTTCGAGAACATCATCCGAAGTCTGCGCATAGGGCACCCGGTCAGCGGGATCGAACATCCCAAGCCGGAACCGTATGGTGAACAGACGCTTTAACGAAACGTCGATCTGCCGTTCCGTGATCAATCCATCCTTTACCGCCTTCACCAGCGACTTATACGCATCGGTACCGCAGTCGATGTCCGTGCCGTGGGCGACGGCATCGGCTGAAGCATGAGCCGCGTCCGGATGGGTCTTATGATTTTTGAAGAAATCATCGATAGCCCAGCAATCGGAAGTGACATACCCCGTAAACTGCCACTGATTCCGGAGGATGTCCTGCATGAGCAGGTCGCTTGCACAACATGGTTGCGAACGAAACGCGTTGTAGGCGCACATCACGCCCGCAACGTCAGCACGAACCACCAGTTCTTCAAAGGCCGGGAGGTAGGTATCCCAAAGATCGTATGGCGAGACATTCGCATCAAACACATGGCGTGAAGGCTCAGGGCCGCTGTGCACCGCATAATGCTTCGCGCATGCTGCCGCCTTCAGGTAGACAGGATGGTCGCCCTGCAATCCGTGAACAAATGCCCGGCCCAGCATAGCTGTGAGATAAGGATCCTCGCCATATGTTTCCTGACCACGCCCCCACCTCGGATCGCGAAATATGTTGATGTTTGGCGTCCAGTATGTCAAACCCATATAGCGCTGGCCGGATTTACCTTCGCGCACAGCCTTATTATATACCGCCCGACCTTCCAGCGCCGAAAAGTCCGCCATGGTTCTTAACGATGTGGTATCGAAGGTTGCTGCCATGGCTATCGCCTGTGGATACACGGTAACACGGTACGGCGTGCGGGCCACCCCATGAAGAACTTCGTTCCACCAATCGTATGACGGGATACCAAGACGTTCGATCGCCGGCGCCGAATT
>CBKWFZ010000305.1:0-5287 GCA_966673785.1 uncultured bacterium | reverse complement strand
CAGGAGACCAGAGCAACCATGAAGTTGCTGGCCATCCTTTCTGCTCCATGGCCGACAAGACAACGAAATACGTCAGCAGCCCTGTTGTCAGCGGCTACCTTGTTAGGAATCTGAGAGCTATTTGAGTTTAATAAATTCCACTCTCCTGTTCAGCGCTTTGTTAGCAGGCGTATCGTTAGCTGCTACCGGCTGGGACTCCCCGCTTCCGTCAGTTTCAATCCGCTCAGCGCCGATGCCGAATGACTTGACAAGCTCATTTTTTACCGACGCCGCTCTTCGTTTAGAAAGATCCAGATTGGCATCGTTGGACCCGTCCGCATCCGTATGGCCTACGATCCTAATTGTCACGTCGGGATTTTCCGAGAGTACACTGGCAATCTCTTTGAGTGTCCCGTAGGATTCGGGTTTGACAACATCCTTGTTTACATCGAAGTAAATCCCATAACTGACGAGCTTTCCTTCCGTTAGCAGTTTGCTCCGCATGTCCGGCGAACCGATAGCAATACGGATATTGCTTACCATTGCAGCACCGTCATCGAATCTTATTCTATCCATTTTCACGCTTGCCACTGGAAAGGCTCTTGGGAGATCGAACAACTTATTCTGATCCTGATAGAGTCTGATCCGCGCCTTCTGGACCCAGATGGAAATGTGATACTTCTTGTTCTCACTTTGATAATATTGCTTTCCTTCCTTGTATCCGCTCAAGCCAAGATTTTCACCTTCTTCGCTATTTATGTATGTGCGATAGCCGGTGCGCCCGAAATATTCACAGCTGAAAAGAAATCCGGCATTTCCCGGTACGGCACCATGGTCGACAGTCTTGGGGTTGATGGCCTGAATGAGTCGGAAATGGTACCCCGCCATACCCCCCTCTTCGCCTTTGGTTGGCACGATATCAAACTCGATTGTGTAGTTGTCCGGAAGATGCAATAAGGCATCGGTCCAGATAGCGTCGCGGGAGCTGAACTTCATCCATTTCCCCGGAAATAAACTTGTTGTCACGACTTCGGCGGATCCATTCGTGTTCCAGAGTGTTGGAAAATCACCCACGTTATCCTGTGAGAAGTCGTCGTAGAAGATTATTTTTTCCCCTGCGATGAAGTCAAACCTGGAATACGTTTCGAGTGACGTTGCCTCGGCCGTCGGAGTTCCGGATTCTTCCCTGGTTGTCCTACCTTCCTGACCCTCCTGCTGGACCTCATTCTCGTCTTTAGGCGGATCCTCCTTTTTAGGTTCCTCGGGAGCCTCGTTGATTTTCTTCTCGATAATTTTTGTCGCTTTTCTTTCCAGTGCTTTCTTCGGAAGTATCTGGCTATCGCTACTAGCTGAAATAAAAATTACAGCGATGAAGATGATGACGAATTTCATAGGATGCATTTTTCGGAAATGTAAAAGGAGGTGAATCTATTAACATCGAGGCCGGTCATTGGTAACTGAGATTCTCATGCTGTAACGGCGGTGATCTGCGTAGCAAACGACCGCTGAAAGCACTTCAGATCAGGAGGTGATCCTGGGGGAGGAACAGCATCACAGACCCGGTAGACAGATTAAGAAATCAAAGGGGCGCATACCTGCAACCAGTTTGTGGCGATCAGCGAAATTGCCTGAAGATGTGGAATTACGCTTTGCTCGGTGATATGAATTCAATTTGAAATGCATCATTTATCATCAACCGCGCTATTTAATAATTATAGAATTGTCTTTTTGACACAAAATGCAGAAATTGAAACAATCGAGCGACAGACGTGAGTGATGTCGAGTCTAATCAGTTTTTCCACCGATGTATAAGGCATTGTTTGCTTCTGAATTCCAATGGCTATCCGGCAAGTATTCGGGTATCGCAGTGGTTTTGTCTGTGCTGTTATTCTGGGCGTGTGGTGAGGAAGATCATAGGGCTACGATATTGGCGAGAACGGAATCCAAAAGTTATACTGGAGATATTTTGTACACGATCTATGAGCATGACCGCCAAGGCCGTATTGAGAAAATAGTCCGACAATGGGACGGTGAGGAACCTGTTGTAGTCGCGACAGTTTCATACAAAGAAAACGACGTTATACTCGAAAGTTCTCCGGATTATGACCCTTCGTATGACCAGACTACGAAAGTCCTGTTGACCCGTGATGAAAGTGGCCGGACGCTGAAACGGATCGAGCAAACGCATAAAACACCGAAGGCGGGTGGATTCACCACATCACAAAGTTTGATCAATGACACCTTGATCTTCGAATACGATGCTTCCGGTTTCCTGATCAGGAGAACGGGAACCAGATATGATTCATCCTGGATCGATGAAACCTGGAATAGTGTCGTACGGACAACGACGATCACTACCTATACCGTTGAATCCGGCAATGTGGTTGCCTTTGACGAGTCTGTCTCATACCCCAGAATAACCAGAGATGGAGGTACTGTTACTTTTGGCGGCGGAAGCTCGCAATATCATTTTATCTATAAATATTCGAACGCCTATGCAAATATGGTTGACTTCCGGAATGCTGCCATTTTGAACGAGTATAAAGAGTATTTCGAGTTGCCACTGAATGAAGCAAATGCAAACCTGCCGGATGAGATAATTACTTCGGTTGTTGATAAAGACCTTGATGGAACGATAATATTTCATTATGAATCGTCAATCGAGATGACGAGATCCTATAATCGTAACGGTATGTTGTCTGCAGTTAATATTCCGGAGAGAACTCAATACAGGGAAGTTAATTATTTCTATCGCTAGCAAGGTTCTTCCGTCGGCCTGACTTTGGAAATGAGATGCCTCAGCAAGTTCCATGAGTGAATAATCACGCATTATCTTCTTCTCAGATTGCATTAACCGAAATAAAGGGCCAACTTGTAAGCGCCCTCGAGTGCCAACCGACCGAAGGAAAAGAAAGCGGGGCATTTTCCTAAAGAACGTGTGCAGGATCAGTGAAGGTGAGTCGATAATACCGACACATTCGGCGAGTAACCCTGTCTGTCATGAAAAATCTATATACACTACTAGTTGCTCTGTCCCTCACTTGCATTTCCGTTTCGGCTCAGCGCATTCTGGAAATTGTTTCCGAGCCCATGGATGCGCCATTTGATCAGCTTGAATCAGCAGAATTCCTGTACGTCGCGGAAAGCAATGCCGCAGTCCTTCGACGCTACGATGGAACGACGCTGACGAATTTCCCGTATCCGGTGCGCATCGGCCGTCAGCTTCTGTACCAGCGTTTTCCTTCACAGAATATAGCAGACTTTCGTTCGTCGCTATTCTTGATCCTTCATGAAGATGGCGGGTCTTTCAAACATGTCTACCGTTTTAATGGAGCGACTTTCTCCCGCATTAACTTTCCGGGGTCCATACTTTCCAACCTCGTCGTTTACGGGGATCGCTTATACGCGGTTATAGAGACAGGTGGCTCTGCGAAACTCTACGCTTACAATGGCTCGACCGTTACAGAAGTACCTGGCGGATCATTTGCCATGCAGGATCAATGCGAGATACGGACAGGAGGTAACTATTTGTACATTCATGGATGGGGAGATTTGAGCGCCGCTTACCTGATACGGTTCGACGGGCTTGGCTTCCGCCCCATACCCGACGTTCCAACACATGTTGGCGCTCTCGAACACGTGGTCGCGATGCCGGGAAGCGAAAAAACATACTTCGAGTTTCGTGTTTACAATTCGGTCTACTTCTACGATGGAACATTGCTTACGGAAAGCTTCAGCCAGCCTGGCCAGAAGACGCCGCTGGTCAGATGGGGTGACGAAGTGGTGTTTCAGGCCACGTTGCTTGATCCGCAGTTGTTTATCTGCGATGATGGTTCATGCCGTGAGATCAGTGCGCCGGCAGGAAGCGTACTCAATGACGCCCGAACCATCGCCGTATATCGTGACGAATTATACCTGTCGCTGCGTGTCGGATCCACCGACTTCGTCCACACGTATGACCGTACCACTTTTACGGAGTTCTTTGAATTTCCCGACAATGCCAACGGCCCTGCTCTGGATGTTCGCGAAGGCTTGCTATTGATGGTCCCAAATCCCGGAACCGGCGATAAAGCATACGAATACACCGGGACGGAGTTCATAGAAATACGAACACCGGCGGAGGAATGGCTACACGAGAGCAAGGCAAGCAACACATGCCTGCATGGGTGGAGCATTTCCTATTTTGACGAAGCTATCAAGGAGAACAGATGGAAATTCGCGGTTGAGCGACCCGACCCGGCCTGCGTGCCCCCACCCCCGGGAAGCGCGACGGTTAGCGTTATCCCTTCCCGCCTGAGCCAGTATGATCGGATCGAGATGGCGGCTGCTGCGAGGAACCGGGGCTGGTGCTGGAATGAGATCATTGTCGATTGGGAGATCTCGCCGATTTGTCCGGGCTTTCCCAAGATTCCCTGCAGTGATCCGGCAATCTCCACGGAATTCGCCGACGCAAAAGGAAAGATCGTGCTGTACAAAGTTTTCGAAAAGCCATTTGAGTTCTCCGTTCCACTTCAGGACGATCGGGGCTACACCATGCAAATCGGCCTTGTAGAAGACGACAAAAAAACCACCGCGGTCAGGTATGAAGATCAACTGGTTAGTAAAGGCATTGAGTCCATCGCGCTGGACATGTATCCGCAGGACGACTACTTTTTTCTGACCGTAAGTACAGACAAAGGAGTCCAAACGCCGTTAACAATCACGCTGAAAGACGCAAAAGGCAATGCCCTTTGGAAGCAAAACCTTACAGCGCCGGTTGATCAACGCATCCGGGCGTTTGTCGACACGCCGGGCGATTACCTGGAACTGTCCTTCGGCGGAAAATCAAGGAAGGGATTCACGCTTTATCCCAATCCGGTAGCTGGTACGTTATTCATCGACGGCTATGAAAGTCTCATTCCGGTCCGGATAAACGTAAGGGATCTCAATGGAAGAATCGTTCTCGCAGACCGCGAAGTTGCACCGGGAGTGAATGAAGTTGACCTGTCGGGTTACAAACCGGGATTGTACGTTCTGACAATAACCGAAGGCAAGGAAACAGAGAGAAGATTGATTCAACTCCGGTAGGAAGTGTGATTCATAATGATTCGTGTCTTGTTGAATTTCACTGGTTCAGGATAGTTAGTTGCTAGCAGGTTATCAAATGTCACGTAAGAATATGGGCTGCTTATGCGAATGGAATTGAGCGGCATCCGCTTCTAATGCTTGAAACCTTTGCTGGTTGTCAAATCTCCGGGCAGGTTTTAGCTCCCGGCCCTTCTGGGAAACGTAAGTTCCGGCCGGCAATTGCAGGTAAAAACATCACAAT
>CBKWFZ010000304.1:0-5298 GCA_966673785.1 uncultured bacterium | reverse complement strand
GTTGCGTTCATCGAAGAATTCCCACCACCAGGTCATGGGGAGTATCGGCGTTGGACTGAACAGCCCGTACCAGAGTCCGCGTTTGTAATCGAAATCAAATCCGTCACCGCGGTCGTGGGTCACATTGTCCCAGTTCCAGTCGTAACCGAATTCTCCGATCACGTACGGTTTGTTGTGCAGTTCCGTAAAGCGGTGGATCGTTGGCGCGATCAGATGCGTTTTGTTGTAAATGTGCTTTTGATTCAGATCGATATTGCTGAGGTCATTCATTCCCTCTATCTCACGGTGCGAAACGCTTGTCGTGACGATATGATCAAACGGGTCGATCGATTTGAGGTACGTGCTCATTTCGTCATGCCACGAGGTGATTATGTCGTGACTGATCAATACGCTGTCGTGCGGCGTCGCTGTGAACACGGCATTGTCGATCTCGTTGAAGAATTCCCATGCCGCAATCGCGGGACTGTAACCCCAGCGCGCAACGATGTAGCGCAGCCGGTTCTTGTACATTTCCTTTGACGCATCCACTGTGAAGAACTCTTCCGGTGTTGAAGCGGGTCCGCCGTTGGCGGTGTTGTGGGCGTTGAACTTCCAGTACCCGTCCGGCATGAGCGAACCGTGCGCGTCGAGGGAAAGCATAAGGTATAAACCGAGCGAGTCACTCAACTCCACCAGCTCATCCATCCGGCGGATACCGCCTTCGTGAAAATACTGATCCGAATCGGTGTAGCGTTTTGTGTCATTGACATCGGGAAACGCAACCGGCAGATTCCAGACACACATCCAGGTGCGGAAGAAGTTCGCGCCGTTCCGCGAAAGCGATGGCAGCAGATAATCGTACGACCACTTTTCATCTTCGAACGACCGCGATTCCCAGCCTACATTCTCGCCAATGCCACGAAACGGTTTGCCGGAATCGAACTTCAGCGTCCAGTAATCGTTGACATGGAGGAAACCATCGCCATCGCCGCGCTTTGACTGAAACTGGGACTGCTTCGATGCTGAAACCTGCTTTCCATCTTTTTCAAGAACAAATTTGTAATTGTATGTGCCGGTCTCCTGTGGCGTGAAACGCGCCTTCCATTGTTTCCTCGCGCCGTCATAGAAACAGGGTAGCACAAGCTCCTTACCCGCGGGTGTGTTAAGCACCATGTCAAGCGTTACTTCTTTCTGGTCATATGGATTTTTGAACGTTTCTTCGAGCTGAATCGTGAACTCCGCCTTCGTATATTGTTTTACGTCGCCGGTCATCAGCTGGTGCCTGATCACATTCTCCGCGCATCCCGCCAGGATTACCGCAAGCACGACGCTTAAAATGGCTCCTCTTTTCATTATGATTAGTGTAGTTGTATGTATCTGATAAATTCTTTTCGTCCGTTGATATAGGTGATCACGACATGGTAGACTCCGGCGTTGAGGGCACCGACCCGTAGCTCACCCGATGCTATGTCTGAAGCATGCCACATCGTCGCACCCTGAGCATTCAGCACCTGAACGGACGCGGCTGCTGAAGGGATATCCAGCGTAAACGCTCCGCTCCCCGGATTAGGATACAAGTGCGTTCCCTGATGCTCGGGCGTTACGGAAGTAACGGGTCCGCTATCCGGTGTGAGCACGAGTACAATCGATTCATATGGTTCGAAGGAAAACGACCCTGCCGTAATGCGGTTATCAGGCCTGCTGCGTACAACCGGCGCCGACCATTCACGGCTTTCGGGAAAGTATGCCTTCACTTCAAAGAACGACGCGCCCGAGGCCGGTACAAGTATGCGTTTGTCGGTCACCACCTCATCGGAATTATTGAGCAGGTAGACAAAGTACTTTTCCCCGCACTTCACGCCGTACGCCTGAACTCCCGACCCGACTGCCGGCATAACCAGTTGTTCGAAGCTTCCGTCTCCCGCATCCAGCATCAGATCCGCGATCTCGCGGACAGCAGCAAAGTATTCAACCGTCCCGCGCTCATCGAAAAATTCCCACCACCATGACATCGGCAACACCGGCGTTGGGGAGAACAAGCCGTACCACAACCCGCGTTTAAAGTCGTAATCCAGTCCGGCCCCGATCGATTCGTTGATATTGTTCCAGTCCCAGTCATAACCGAACTCGCCGACCACGAAGGGCTTCCCATAACGCTCATTCATTTCCGCGATCGCCGCAGGAATACTGTTCGTGTTTCGATAGATGTGCCGTTGCGTCAGGTCGATACTCTCGACATCGAACAATCCGGACAGCTCGCGATGTGAAACACTGGTCGTAACGATGTGGTCATACGGGTCGATGCTTTTCAGGTACGTGCTCATCTCGTCATGCCACTCCGCGATCGCGGTAAGCGGGATGGCCAGTGAGCTTTCCGTACCATTATAAGCCGCGTTGTCGATCTCGTTGAAGAATTCCCATGCCCCAATGCTCGTACTATAGCCCCATCGTGCCACGATGTAACGGAGTCTGTCCTTGTAACGCGATCTTGCCTCCGTCGAAGTGAAGAAACCGGCAGGCGTCGCGGCGGGTCCGCCATTCGCCGAGTTGTAAGGATTGATATTCCAGCGGTCTGCGGTTTGAAGTCCGCCATGCCAGTCAAACGTCAGCATGATCTTCATGTCAAGATCTTCACACAATGCGACGAGATCATCCATACGGGTCATACCCTGTGGATGATAGAACGCATCCGAGTTCGAATACCGTTCCGTATCGACGACGGTGTTCCATTCCAGCGGAAGGTTCCAGGGTGACATCCACGTGCGGAAGAAATTGCCACCGTTGTCGGCAAGCGCACCAACGAGATATTCATACGTGTATTTGTCATCTTCCCATACCCGGCTTTCCCAGCCGATGTTTTCGCCGATTCCGCGAAATGGTTTGCCGGAATCGAATCGAAAGATCCAGTTGTCATGCGCGGTAAGAAAGCCGTCACCAGTTCCTTCCGCGACGTTCACCTGCTGCGCTTCCGACGAAAAAACGGCTACGCCATCCGTGGACAGCTCGAAGTGCACAGCGTATGTACCAACCTCGCGTGGCGCAAAACGCGCCTTCCATTGTGACTCCGGCGAGCTGCCCGACTGAAAGTAACACGGTAACGTGATCGATACCCCTGACGGTGACAGCGCAACCATATCCACACGGATGTCATCGGACTCGTATGGATTGTTAAACTCCGCGTTCACGTCAATAGCGAAATCAATCCGGTTATACCGGACCTGATCACCGGTCACCGTGATTGTTCCGATCTCCGGTTGTGCCAAAGCGGTCCACCCGGCAAGAATCAGTAACAGCGTGAAGAAAGTCTGGCAGTAGTGTTTTTCCATGCAACAAGGTTTCTTGCGTGCGTTGGCTGCAAGGCTGCGTCGGTATCGCAGTTGCCTGCGATACCTGCTGCCTTAACCCAAACAAACAAATAATGATTATTGTCTTTTTACATCGATCCAGTACGTGCGGGGACGTTTCACGAACTTGTCGTAGTCGCTGTAGATGTTGTCCCAGTCGTCGGCGCCGCTAAGCTGAAATTCAAAAGCCTCGTTGGCTATCGTTTTTGAAAGCCCGTTTCCGAGATCGATAGTCGACGCGCCTTTCAGCTTGCCGGTAACAGTATGCCCATCCTCAAACCGGAAAATGATCGTGTTGTTGCTGTAATCGTGTTCCCAAATACCTTCACCTTTCGGGATCGCGCGGTAAAAATGATTCACGTCGGTTTCCGGATTAACAAAAAGGAAGTCGGCAAACTGCTGGTCCGGGCCGGCGTCGTTGATCACAGTTCCGTATGTGTTACCATCTTCCGTCACACCAGTAAACGTAAACGTAAGGACGTTGTCGTATTCAGCTTCCGGACCGCCCTCATCGGGCCACACCCACGGCTTGTCCGTAAGCTGCAGCACACCGCCGCCGCCCCATTCGGGACCGGTTCCGCCATAGAGCACGAGGCCTTCGATGTCGTACGTGCCGAGCACCGGCTCAACAAAAGGAACGAGCCTGATGGTCCATTCCCGTGACGCACCGGACTCGGCAGTTACCGTAACAGACTCTTCATTGTCGTTGTCACTGAAATTGAGGACCGCCCCCTCGGCCAGGCTTGTCTTTGACTTGTATGACGACATCAACCTGAGCTGAACCTGCGACAGGTCCGTGCCCTCCTCCATCAGCACGCGTACCGATGCCGTTGAGTTCGCGCGGTCAATTTCTGCGGGACCAACCTGGATCAGGTCGCCCTCCAGCGTCACGGCTTCTATCGCGCGCTCGTTGCTAACCACATCCTCGAAGGGATCGCGCTCGCAGGCTGTCATGACCAGGATCGCTGCCATGGCCATCGGAGCAAAAATATTCTTCATTTTCATATGCTTGGACATTAATCGATATATGGATTGGTATCAACCTCGCGTTGCGGAATAGCAAAGAAGTATGCGCCGCTTTCTATGGTCTTCCCGTACTGGTCTTCGAGCACCGACTCCATCGTGTTCGTGCGCCGCAGGTCGAAAAGGCGGTTGCCCTCGAAGGCAAGCTCCCAGTTTCTCTCCTGCACAACGGCTTCCCGGAATGCATCAACCGAAAGTCCGGCCGTAAGCTCGTCAAGACCCGCGCGATCCCTGATCTGGTTCACAACCTCATAGGCCTCGGGCGTCGGACCGCTGGCTTCGGCGAATACGAGCATGATGTCACTGAACCGGATCACCGGTGTGTTCACGCTGGTCTGGTCACCGACACGGTCGGGATCGATATACTTCCGTGTGAAAGGTCTGCTGTAGTCGTTGATGCCGAGATTACGCTCATTGCCGTTCACCCATACCCTGGATACGATAAGCTCGGTCTTCCTTTTATCGTTCGCATCATAGCTGTTATAATGACCCGCTTCTGTCAGGAAGTGATTCCATCCCGACGCAACCGAAGTTCCGTCCTCGAGCTGAAACACGGCCCCGTCGATATAGGGAATGAACATAAGCGGCAGCTTTGAATAGTTTCCTTCAAACTGACCGGTGCGATCAGTCGATACGCTGAAGATGTGTTCCGGTCCGTTTTCCTTTTCGACGTCCCATATCGCGACAAGATCGTTATCGAATCCGTACGCAGTCTGTTCGTTCAATACCTTCGAAGCATAGTTCGCAGCCTCTGTATAATAATCATCAGCGCTGGCTACAAATTCATAACCGGGTGATCCTGAACTTTTCGAAGACGCCATGTGGAGATAGGCTTTCGACAACAGCGCCCATGCCGCGACCTTGTTGGCGCGTCCTTCGCGTGCAACCATGTCGGTAAGCGCAATCGCCTGCTCAAGATCCGCCACGATAAGCGCATACACATCCGCTATCG
>CBKWFZ010000303.1:0-5343 GCA_966673785.1 uncultured bacterium | reverse complement strand
CGCGACGTCAGAACATCCCGGAAACCGTTGTCAAGAACCTGTTCAGAATATCGTACGCCGGAACCGGTTAATCCGTCAAGGGTCGCGACGTTGACTGATGGTGGAGCTATAGCCAAACCTTCGTTTACCCAGACATCACTACTACCCTCCCAGCGATCTTCAGACGGGTATCCAGCTGCGGGATCAGTCTTATCGGCTACAGGGGTAGACGAAAAGTCATCAAAAAAGGGGAGGAGAAGAGGATCGGTACTTTCGGTTCTCCCTGCTGCAGAAGTCTTTTTTTTCACGGGCTCACTTACATTGCCGCGGTCAAGCGGTACGGGCTTTAGCTGAGCCAGCGACACAGTGCTGAATAACGAGGACAACGTCAGAACACACGAAAGCGCAATCGCCAGACGTGTTTCCGTGCGACCGGTTTTGTCAGAACTCTTCAGTTTCTTCTTCATCTTCAGGCATTGATCCCGGTGGGCCTATCCAAATATCAACGGCGTCACCGACCCTGATATTTTGCCCGGCTTCCGGAGTTTGTTTTACGATGACTGGCTTCGCGCGCAGTGTATCGCCCAGGAGGTGAATTTCCCCGATGGCAAGATTAGATCCAAGGATTACGAATTTCGCATCTTCATATGTGTAGTTTATCAGGTCGGGCATTTGCTGTTCGCGACTTCCGCCGTCCATGACGACAAGATCGATCACTGAACCCTTAGGTACCCGTGTTGTGGGCTCAATCTTCTCACCGTTATAACGCATTTCCTTAACCACATTGAACGGTCCGGGCACAAGTTTAATCTGGCCACGCTTTAGTTGATTACTCCTAAGCTGGGCGTCTGCATTCACCACTGACCCGTCGATGAGGTTCGGCACCGGCACGGACGGAGGCGTGAGGCGGTTTATTGAGATGAAAATCTTGCGGCCTTCTTTAACCTTGGCTCCGGGATGAGGATACTGCTTGATCACCGTCTGGGGCGGATGGTCAGGTGAATAGGTTGAATCATTAACTTCAAAACGAAGCGATTTCTGACTCAGTTCTGTTTCAATCTGGGCAATCGTCTTTCCTTCGATATCCGGCACCGTTATCGTTTCCCCATGATTGGTCGAGTGAGGCAGATAAACATAAAAATAGAAGATCGCCAGGAGCAGCAATGTTCCTCCTGCGAGCAGGAGATGCAAAAGCACACCTGCGAATGAATTGGTGCGGAAATTCTTGAGGGATAACTTCATGCTTTCGATACAGTCAACTACAAATATAACAAGGCCTAGAATTTAAGAGAAGACGCGAAATCGCGTTCCAATCGTTTACCACGGTCGTAGCGTTCCAATGCGAGGTTGAGTAGCCGCGTGATCAGTTTAGTGAACGGCAGCCCCCTTTCTTTCCACATCATCGGAAACATACTGGAATTGGTAAATCCTGGAATCGAATTGATTTCATTGATGAAAATATTCCCTTTTCTGTCAAGAAAAAGATCGATTCTCGCGAAATCCTCACAATGCAATGTTTTGTACGCCTGAACGCACGCTTTCCTTACTTTTTCGGCTACGGATTTGGGAATGTTTGCCGGGACTTCAATCCTGACGGCATCAGGGTCCACATATTTCGCGTCGAACGTATAAAATTCGTAGGCGGTACTGATAACGATCTCACCCGGGTATGAAGCTTCGGCGGGTTGATTTCCCAGTATCGCGCATTCAATTTCACGCCCTGAGATGAATTGTTCCGCGATCATTTCGTCGTCGTAACGGAATGCTTCCGCAACAGCGCGGTCAAAATCTTTTTTGGACTTGACTTTTGATACGCCTACTGAGGAACCCAGGCTTGCAGATTTCAGCATGAAAGGAAGCCCGAGTTTCCGCGCGATAGCCGGAAATGAGATCTTGTCCTTCTCATCAAATCGGAATGTCAGGAAATCAGAAACAGGAAGTCCTGCATCACTTAGTAAACGTTTCGCGACGATCTTGTTCATCGAAAGTGCCGATCCAAGAACACCGGTTCCAACCATCGGGAGATCGAGTACGCGTATCAATCCTTGTATGCTGCCATCTTCGCCGTCGGTTCCGTGCAACACCGGGAAGACGATATCCGGCCGGATCTTCTTTCCTTCGCGTGTGATCAGAAACGGTTTCGAAGGGTCAAGATTCAACGTTATGGGCTCGCCTTTTTCGATGTCCTTGCTTACGGTTTTTGTCAGGAACCACTTTCCTTTCTTGCTGATCCCCACCGGGACTGGCACGAACTTCCGGCGATCGATGAACTCAAAAATGTTACGGGCTGAATTGACGGAAACGCCGTGTTCAACGGATCGGCCTCCGTATAAGATCACAACTTTTTTCTTCTGCGGCATGCGGATGGTTTTAGGATGGTGCAAGATAGCTATTCGAACGTATTATCCGTACGGCTAGCGGTCGATCACAAACTTAGTGTGATAAACTTTGCCTGAGGCCATGATGCGAACAACGTACAGGCCCGGCAAAAGGTCGCTGGTATTGATTGATAACGTCTGATTGAGGATCTCGTTGTTATTGCCGCTCAGAATTTGTCTGCCCATGCTGTCAGTGATTTCAATCACGATGTCGCTTAATGTCTCGAAGTTGAATGAAACCAGCAGGTTCTCTCCGGATCTGGCCGGATTAGGATAGACATTGAATACGCCATCCACGGTAACGGGTTCTTCATCATCCGAAAGGTAGAACCGCAGATTGTCCAGGTAAAGGTCGTTGCCGTTCCTGTTGCTGACCACGAAGGCAAGTCGCACGTTTTTTTTACCGGAAAAGTCCGAAAGATTGACGTAGTTATCGCGCTTCCAGTCGTCTTCATCCTGTGGTTTCCAGCGCTGGCTCGTGGTTGTTACGGACAACGCGTCACCACTCAGTGAGCGGATAGTCTCGAAGGGTTCCGCGCAACCCGTGGACGCACGTACTTCAAGCAATTCGGAAATACCGTTGCGAATTGCGTAGCTCACATCGAAAAAAATACTCGCAGCGTCGGCTTGTGAAAGATCGAACGCCGGACTTACAATCCAGGCTTCATCCTCAGGAACAAGATTTTCGAAACCCTTATATACGATTGCGCGGTTTCCGGGAAGGGTCTCAGGAGTCCAGGTCGCGTTCCCTGCAGGACTCAGGACAGTCCAGACCGAACCGAAATCATTTTCAAACCCTTCCTTGAATGGTACCGGGATGGTTTTGTCCTCAAAAACAACGTTAAGGCTGGCCTGGTTGTCCCGTGCATCGAGATCCGGCTGACCTCCCGGATTTGCAAGATTCACCGAGAACGAATTCGCCCCAGGCGCGAGCGTAATCGCCGGAAGTTCGATCTCCGCTTCAGTACCGGAAGCTATCGTGATTCCGGTGACGGAATAGACAGCTAACGTTCCATTGAGTGTGTACTCAACATCCAACGAATTTATTGTTGTTCCTGAATTCCTCACGACTACGACAGGGTTGAGGGTGGGGGAGCAAACCGCTGGCTGCGGCGAGACAATACGCCTCAGGGAGACGTTTGCAAAGTCGTCGGTCAGAATTCTTACATTATCAAGATACAGATTATTGCCCCAGTTGTTCACGCCTACAAATGCCAGCTGAATGCCCGGACTGCCGACAAATGCTTCAAGGTTTACTACCTCAGTGCGCCATTGGGCCGCGGACTGTGGACTGAATGCTTCATTCATCGATGACGCGGTGGCAAGTCCGCTACCATACTTTTCATAGATCACCTGTCCCTTTGTGACGTCGGCATTGCAGTCGGAAAGTACGACGACTCTCAGGCCATCAGTTGAACTCTGATATTGTGCATATGAGATGTCAAAGAGAACGAGCGCCGCCGGTGCTTCAGACAGATCGATGACGGGACTTAGCAGAACATCGATCTCACCTTCATTATCCTCGTAGTCGTAAAAATTCAGCTTCATGGCTTTGTTTTCCGGCTCGCCGTTAATTGCCGTAACATTCTCCCACGTGTACAATCCGTCCGGATTGAAAAGTTGCCACTGCGCCGGAACCGTTCCAAACTGTTCAAGGACAGGTGTAGACGCTGTCTCGGGAACGAAGACACTTCTTTCCAGGGTGTTGTTGGTAGCAGCGCCATCAGCCCCTCCGTTGGTACTGACGACTTCAAACGTGAAGTCCGTCGTACCTGATGAAATAGCAATAGCGGAGAATTGCACTTCGGCGGACTCCAGCGGGGCAAGATTCAGCGGAAAATCTTTTGTTTCGAGAGGAATCCCGTTTTCGAGAATGCGAATGGATGTGGCTGTGATGGCATTCTCACCGTAGTTCCGGACTTCCAAAACCGGAATAAAATCACCCGCGCATTCGCCAACGGCGGGACTGATTAGTTCGCGTATACCGATATCGTTGACAACCGGCTGCGGTTCGACCAGCCCGGGGGATGTGAGCAGACTTTTTCGACGCGGGCTGTTCTCGATAACAACCGCCATTCGGTCCGCCTGACCGACGGTGAAAAGATTCATGCATTCGTCGTTTGTGTAGTCGAGGAAATTCTGAAACATCGAAGTGATCGCACACGTCGTCCGTGGATGCGACGGGCAGTTCAATGTACGGTCGGCCTGATCCGGCGTGTCGTCCACATAATCGCCATCGCCACCGCACGCACCGGAATCATCACCCCAGATGTGACGCAAGCCGAAGAAATGCCCGATCTCATGCGTGGCTGTCCGGCCTTTGTTATAGTTGTTTTGCAGGTTGAAATCTCCATCGTCAATGGAACCAAACACCGTATACGCAATCACTACGCCGTCGGTGAGCCGGTTTGATGAGGAATTTTCCAGGCCGCCAATAAGATCCGACTGCGGAAACTGAGCATATCCAAGATAATCAGTAAGGTTGCATACCCAGATGTTCAGATAGTCTTCGGCGGGCCAGTAGCTGAGTGACTTGATCTGGTAATTGTCGTTAACGGTCCACGAGGTTTTTGGCCCCTGCACGCGGACTATTCCGTCAGTAGGCAGCCCTTCAGGGGTTTGTTTGGCCAGAACGAATTCGATGCCCGGATTTCCGGCGACGCCGGCAAACACTTCCGGCGTATTGGCAGCATCGGCATTCTCGCGATTATAGTCTTCGTTAAGAACCCGGAGTTGGGAAAGCACCTGCTCATCTGAAATATTCGAGGGATGATCCTGACCGCTGTGAATAATATGAACGACGACGGGGATCTGGTAGGTGCTGTTATTCGTGCGCCCGTTTGTCTTCGTGTCACGCGAAATTGATTTGAGTCGCGTTTTCACCCAGGGTTCGAATTGTTTTTCAGATTCTCCTCCTGATAAAATCAGGTTTTTGGAGTATTGCACGGTACCACAACGTTCTTGCGCCCGCACAACGGAAACAGCT
>CBKWFZ010000302.1:0-5366 GCA_966673785.1 uncultured bacterium | reverse complement strand
GCTTGCAATAGCCTTTTTTCTTCGGGAAGAAATGTTTGTTTTACGCCGCGGGCCGGGCGGTAGCCAACCCGGATACTGCCATACTTTTTGGTTCCATAAACCAGACTGGATTCGATTCCCTTGATGCTGCTGTCATAACCCGGCGTCTGATAACGTTTCGCACCAACGACGATCAACGCTTCCGCTAATTGCCGGTGCTGCATCGCATCGGGAACAATGCGAAGGATCTTGCTGAAAACGACTTCAAGATCACTGTCCGCCTCCCATGCCACCTTTGAAAGTTCATAAAGGCAATTGAGTTCTTTTACACGCTCCCGAAGCTTATGCTCTGTAGTGTTCATGACTGCTGCAAACATACGCATTTAACCACCGTAACGGCGCGATCGCCCTGGCTAAATTAAGAATTCGACTGAGTAGTTTTTACCCACCGGGGAGTTTTGCCCGGTAGCCCGGACGGCAAAAGTAGCCGTGCGTCCCGGAAAGTACGATTCAGATGTGGCACGGATAGTGTAACCATGCCATGGAGACGGAGGAAGCGCGGTTTACCTCAAGCGTGCTGATCGACGTTACGATTACACCACCTAAAACCCGGGAAGTTAACCTATGAAAATCCACACCATACGTCTTCTTATTCTTTTTGGGCTGATGCTGTTCGCGGCGTACGCGAGCCACGAAGCGGGAGCGAGGGCAGAAGTGATCTGGAAAAAGAATCTCCAAACCACTGATTCGGAGTTGGTAGACGAGAGATCTCAGGATACGCAGCTCTATTGATCAGACCGCGCACTCATCAGCTTCCTGCTCCTGCGAAACCGTACGGAGTCGATGCTGCAGTGGCGGAACACCAAACGTTTCCTTGAATACTTTCACAAAATGCGTCGTGTTCTTGAAACCACTTCTGAGAGCGACCTCACCGACCGACTCTCCCGTTGTCTCAATCAAATGCTTCCCAAACTGAACACGCGCACGAATCAGCCATTTGCCCGGCGGCATGCCATAGATCGCGTTGAAGTCCGCCTTAAATGTGGAAAGACTTCTTGCACAGAGTCGCGCGTACTCGTCAAGACTCATAGGCAGCATAAACGAGCGCTCCATCACCTCCCGCAGCGGTATCTTGCCGCAGTCCTGAATGGCGCTCATGCAATTGGCCAGGCCGGGATTCTGGCGGTTGGTCAGAATGTTCAGAATGATCTCTTCAAACTTGAGCTTCAGCAATTCCTCGCCTGGAGCCGTGTCCTTTGAAAAGTAGCTGAGCACGGAATGAAAGTAGGCGGACAACGATTCGTCGACCGGAATTGGAAAGATAGATTCATCGCCGCGTACGTTGTCGGGGTGTTGCCTGACCGGCGCTGTACGATACCTGCCAACCACTCCCTGAATGAATTCGTCAGTGAGAAAAATGATCAATGCGCAATAATCGCCCTTTCCGTGTTGCGTCCCGATGTACGCTCCTTTCCTCACAAACATTGCATCGCCTCGTCTGACGATGTACTCGCGATCTCCATGCTGGTACTTTGTCTCGCCGCTGAGAATGAAGGCAAAATAGTTTGTGTGTGTCCAGAAGAAGACGCGATCTCCGGGAATCAGACACTTGTATTCGACCATCAGGAGATCGTCAACCTTGAATGTCTTGTAATACTTACTGTTGGCGACGTAGTCGTAAAAGTTCAGCATGGCGAGGGTTTTATAATGCCGCTGCGCAGCTTAGATCCATCCCATTCCCTTAACTCCGGTTCACCTACGGCGTGCTGCGATACTGCAAAAATGTACCATTGATGGCCGTGAAAGGGTACGCGCCCCGCGAAAAAATGTTACAAAAACCGCTCAGCAAACTTTTCTGACTGCACAGAAAAGCCCCATTCCGGCCCGGGAAGGACGTTTACCGTATCAATATACCAGTTAGTAAAATTTTTTAAAACCCAATTTATCATCTATGAAAGACGCGTTAAGCCCTACGTCACGCAGATCGTTTGTCGGAAAGCTCGCACTCGGCGCGGCAGCCGGTGTGACAACATTGTCTGCATTTACCAATCCGCTGAAATCATTGCCGGGTACTCCGGGAACCACCTCCGATGCCGAAAGCTGGCTTAAAAAGGCTAAGGGGTCGCACCGGCTCGTCTACGACGCCACCGAACCGCATGAAGGACTTCCCTTCATATGGCCATGGGTCTACTATGTGACCAACAATGAGAGTGGAGTCGCCGACTCGGACATGACGGCGATGATCGTACTCAGGCATAATGCGATACCATTCGCGATGGAAGACAGGCTTTGGAAGAAGTACAACCTCGGTGAATTTTTTAAGATCACTGACAACAAGACAAAGAAACCCGCAACGCGCAATCCATACTACATTCCTCAGGAAGGAGACTTCCCCGCGCCCGGAATACAGGGTATTCAACAGATGCAGGAGCGCGGAGCGATGTTCTGCGTCTGCAACATGGCGCTGAAAGTATACAGCGCTGTCCTGGCTGGCGCTGCCGGTCTTAATGCCGAGGAGGTGTACAAAGACTGGCTCAGCGGCGTATTGAAAGATATCCAGGTTGTCCCCTCGGGAGTCTGGGCCATCGGAAGAGCACAGGAGCAACGCTTTGGCTATTGTTACGCCGGAGGATAATCCAAATCAAGTGGTGCCCATCCGCTAAGGTGCGCGGCGTGATCAGTCACGTCGCGTGCACCGTGCCGGGCCATCGTTATTGCAACCTTAAAATCATTATGCCCCAAATCATCGCTATCATTGAACGAATACGAGGACTGCTGTGGATCGCGATCATAGTTCTGGCAGGAGAAATTACAATCAGCCTATACCGCATGGCGCTGCCGTTGCCCACGCAGCAGGTGAATCTCGTGACGCGCACCGTTTCCGTCAAGAACTGGTCGCCGCCGGACTGGTCGCTGATTCCGTCAGACTCAACCGGAGATCTGATCAAGTACGGTCGCGAACTTATCGTACATACCGCTTACTATCTCGGACCCCGGGGAACAGTGAGACAAACGAGTAACGGCATGAATTGCCAGAACTGCCATCTCGAAGGAGGTACCAAGCCATTTGCAGCGAATTACAGCGCGGTAGCTTCCACGTATCCGAAGTTCCGGGCTCGTTCGGGAACGATCGAAGGATTCGAGAAACGTGTTAACGACTGTATTGAGCGCAGTCTGAATGGAACACCGCTCCCGCATGATAGTCGTGAAATGCAAGCTATCGTCGCGTACCTGAAGTGGGTGGGCAAAGACGTTACACCCGGGCAAAAACCGAAAGGTGCCGGGCTGCGTGAGCTACCGGGCCTCGATCGCCCTGCCGATCCCCGGAGAGGACGTGTTCACTATGCAAAGCATTGTTCTGTCTGTCATGGAGAAAAAGGCCAGGGAATAAAGGCCGCAAACAAAATCGAGTGGATGTATCCGCCGCTATGGGGACCGGACAGTTACAATACCGGGGCAGGTTTATACAGAATCTCGCGTTTTGCAGGATTTATCAAGGCGAACATGCCATTTGGAGTCACGTATGAGAACCCATTCCTTTCGGATGAACAAGCATGGGACATCGCTGCATTCGTCAATTCGATGCCGCGGCCACATCGCGATTTCCCCAATGACTGGCCCGACATTGCAAAGAAACCGGTAGATCATCCGTTTGGTCCATACGTTGACGACTTGCCTGAGTCCGTTCACAAATTCGGGCCGTTCCCTAAAAAACGATCACCAAAGAAATAATGGAGATCATTGGATATTTCGTGATCCTGTGCATAGGCGTCGTACTCGGGAGCATAGGAGCAGGGGGGTCAATGCTCGCCATTCCTGTGCTCGTTTATGTTTTTTCCATCGGCGTGGAAACGGCAACCGCCTACTCGCTGTTTCTGGTCGGAACGACGAGTCTTGCGGGGGCTATCCTTAAGCAACACGAACAAATGGTTTCACTTCGAATGGCGTTGTTGTTCGGCGTGCCTTCCATAATCGGTTCATTTCTTTCGAGGAAGTGGCTGATTGTAGCTATACCCGAAATCATGCTGACCAACCCGGCCATTACGCTCACGAGGAGCAAGTTCATTCTTGGTCTGTTCGCGGTGGTAATGATCAGTTCATCCCTGATCTTATTGTTCCGGCGCAATGGAAAGAGTGCGAAGGAAGGTAGTGCGAAACCGGGACTGCTCATCGTAGCCGGTATCATAACGGGGATCCTTGCGGGCCTGATCGGTGCCGGTGGTGGTTTCCTCATTATCCCGGCGCTCCTGATTTTTGCGAAACTTCCATTCGGCAGCGCTACGGGAACCAGTCTTCTGATCATTGCAGCCAATTCAATATTGGGCTTCTGCGGTGACATCCTCAACCGCTCAATCGACTGGCCTTTCCTCGGACTGTTGACGATCCTGTCTGTAACGGGGGTGGTACTGGGTATCAGATGGCAGGCAAAATTTCCTAAAGACTTTTCACCACAGCGGGGTTTCGCAGTGTTCACGCTATTCGTTGCGATTTCAATTTTTGTTATCGAATTGACAACGGGGTGTTAGCCTTAAAACACGGCAACGGGTCAGGTCTTTTGTTTCTTTTTTCGCGCTGAAGGAAACAGCACGTTATTGAGGATCAACCGGTATCCGGGAGAATTGGGATGCTGGTTCAGGTCAGTGGCTTCGCGCCACCTTCCGCGGATGCCTTCCGGATCATGACCGCCATAGTAGGTCCAATGCCCGAGCCCGAGCTCACCATAAATGTATCGCACGTTGTGCCGCTGCCGGTTCTCCGCGAGCACAAGCGCGGATGACTTAACGACGTACGGATTGAATGCCGTTGTCTGCCCGATAAATTCATGAATCACCTGCTCATGATTCTGTGTGAGCAGGGAGGGAACGATATCCCACTTCGCCGAAAAGGCAAACAACTGAAACCCGTCACGCGCGTCGCGGTGATAATCCTCCCAGCCGGTGTTAATATCCGAAAAACGTCTGCTATAACCCGGCTCCATCGTAAAGTTCTCAAATGCAAGTGACTTTGAGAAGTCGAGCTTGTCCTGGGCGTCCGGATCCGGTTCATCGCCATCGTATTCGCTGTCGTTGATATCGACGCCTTCGGCTGCGAGGGCGATGTCGAAGGTTTCAGCACCCGAACACATGGCAAAAAGGTAGCCGCCACCGGCGCAGAATGCTTTTATCTTCTTCGCGACATCAAGCTTCAGTTGAGAAACCTTCGTATATCCAAGTTTAGTCGCCGTAAATTTTTGAAGTTCAGACTCCAGTTGCGAGTCACGGCGCAACCTTCTGCCGGCCTGACCGGTAAAGTCTTCGTGATGCAGATGCAGCCAGTCGAATTTAGCGAGCTCGTCTTTTAATACTTCTTCATCATACAGAATCGTGTACGGAATTTCCGCGTAATCC
>CBKWFZ010000301.1:0-5392 GCA_966673785.1 uncultured bacterium | reverse complement strand
TACGAGACCATTAGCCTTACAACCAGCGATCCAAAAATTTCCGTTCTACCAAATGCTTGATATACAGCCGCTTATAAAATCGTAGACCCAGGAGCGCGGCCCTCATTTTGAGGACATGAGTATAATTTTCCTCATTTTGAGCAACCGAAGTTAAGAAAAATAACGCAAAAACTGTGGAAATGAACCGGGCGAAAGCAGGAATAAGCCCCGATTCGGGAACAAATGACTGTCACATAACAGGGTTTCTTCAGGAAAACAGGCGAAAGAAGCTTATTGCTCCTGTCTTCCGCGTAACCTGAGGCGCGTCTCCTTAATTACAATTTCAGCTTCCTTCATCAGGGAAACCTCGCGCTCAGTTTTCGTGAACTCACTGATTAGTTCCCCGATCTTTTCCTGTTGTTCCGCGAGCAACGTGTTCTGTCGCGCAGACAACGATTTGTCGTCAAGGGCCGCGGAGACAGAGTCCTGAAGTGCCACCAAAGTCCGGCGCAACTCGTCATGTCGCTCCATCTGGAGGGTTTTGTTCTCCTGCTCATCACCGCCAATGGGCAAGGTGTCGATAGGTTGCTCATACCGCCCCAGTTGTCCGAAGACGTTCACTGTAGAAAGTGTCGTGATGAGAACAACTATCGTCATGATACACTTCATGAGTTTTCCAGTTTATACGGGGTCAGCACGAACACCGGTTGATCTGCATGCTTAGGTTCACGAACACGAACCCGCTCGCGACGTTTCACCCGACGGGCCTTTTGAAGGAGAATCATTTTCTCTGACTGATACCGGCGCGCCACTTTCTCATCAGTCGGAAAAAGTGCCCGGAACAACACGTAACCCAGAAGCATAAAGACTGCATATCCTGTTACGAAAGAGACTGCTATCATTGCCGCCATAACTTCAGACTTTTCACCGGAGAACGAAAATGAAATGCCTGCGAAACCAACGATCCAGCTGGAGCAGGAAAGTGATCACGGCGCTTTTTGGGAAGCCCGTTCTACAGAAGAATTGCCGACTGTTTCCAGATTCCACGCTACGGCTAGCCGGTGCAAACTACCCGCCGACAACCTCACCGCCATTTACATGGATTACCTGGCCGGTGATGTACGATGCGTCTTCTGAAGCGAGGAAGACATACGCGGGGGCAACCTCGTACGGATAGCCGGCCCGACCCATCGGCGTACTTTTTCCAAATTTGCTCACATGCGCCTTGCTGAACGAGGCGGTGATCAACGGAGTCCATACCGGCCCGGGTGCAACCGCATTGACCCGAATCCCTTCCCCGGCAAGGTTCTTCGCGAGTGAGCGTGTGAACGACACGATCGCACCTTTTGTGGAAGCATAATCGATCAGGTGATCGCTCCCGCGATACGCGGTGACTGACGTCGTATTAATGATACATCCGCCCTTGTTGAGTCTTGGAAGCGCTGCCCTTGTAAAATAAAAGAACGAGAACATGTTGACGTCGAAGGTGCGCTGAAACTGGCGCGACGAGATTTCGAGAAGATCATCAGCGTTCTCGTGGGTACCGGCGTTGTTGACCAGGATATCCAGCCGTTTAAGTTTTCGTACGGTATCGCGAACCACATCGCGGCAAAACTTCTCGTTCGAAATGTCCCCTTTGAACAGGAGGCATTGCTTCCCGTAAGCTTCCACCATCTCACACGTCTCATTGGCATCACCGTCGCTCTTATGGTAAACAATAGCGACATCAGCTCCTTCCGCGGCGAAGTGGACGGCGATCGCGCGGCCGATTCCGCTGTCACCGCCCGTGATTATCGCTACCTTGTTTTCGAGACGCCAGGAACTTTTATAGTCGGAACGAATGGCCAGAAATTTCTTATCAACCAGTTTTGCTTTTTTCATCATATATCATTTCAATTTATCGAAATCAATTTCCTTAACTTCCTGCTTAACGATAAACACCGCAGTTTTATCGGGCTCAATACCGGAACCAAAACTGAGTGCATAAACCTTCGTGAATTCCGCTCCGAAATAAAGAATGATCGAAGAGTAGTACACCCATAGCAGAATCAGCACGATTGACGCTGCCGCTCCGAATGTCACTCCTACGTTCGAGTTTGCTATGTACAAACCAATGAGATACTTGCCTATGGTGAACAGCGCTGCGGTGAACGCCGCACCCACAAATGCGTCGCGCCACCGGATTCTGGCGTCAGGAAGTACCTTGAAAATAATCGCGAAAAGCGTGGTAATTACAACGAACAGAATTACATAATTGATTGCCTGAAAAATATAAACTGTCGCCTCATCAAAGTAGTAGATGATCCTGTCGTGCAACAAGTCCACGAGCGCATGGATGATCAGACTAACCAGAAGAATGAATCCGAAGCTGATGATGAGCGAAAAACTGATCACGCGGTTCATCAAGAGCTTCAGCCAGCCTTTCTGAGGCTTGGCCTTAACCGACCATATATAATTGATTGAATCCTGTATCTCGGTGAACACCCCTGTGGCTCCTACGAGGAGAATGGCAACGCCCAGGATCGCGCCGGATGCGCTGAACTGCGAGTGTTCGATGTTCTTGATGATCTCCTGAATCTGAAGCGCAGCATTTCCGCCGAGCAGACCGTTCAACTGATAATATATCTTTCCCTCCACGGCCTCCCTTCCATAAAACAAGCCGGCCAAAGAAATCATGATAATTAATACGGGGCCGACCGAAAAGATCGTATAGTAGGACAATGAGGCGCTTAACTTCATCCCGTTATCTTCGATGAAGTCAGCACCCGCCCTTTTCAAAACTCTCCAGAACCGCAAATCCAAGAGATTTTACTCACGCTCCTCAATCTTCACCTGTTTCATAAACTTCTCAACGTTTGCATCTGAATATGCGCCGTAAGCATCGATCAACGTTCCTTTTACGCCATCAGTCGCTTCAATCGCATACAGAATTGAGTTATCAGCAGGATCTGAAATTCCCTCAAAGCGATAGAAGTTGACAATATGAATATCCTGCGGTTTGTAAACCTTTGATGTCTCGAGGCAACAAAGGCCATCTTCTTCCGCTTTGAAGTTCTTATCGTAACCTTCCTGAAGCAGTTTGTTCAGGTATTGCGTAAGATCCCGCATATAGGGGACATTAATATTGGGGTTCGATGGGTTGTTCATGATATGATTATTAGTGTTTTGTTATTACCTATTTGAACTGCCTTAGTAACTCCTCGTTCTGACTCATGAGAAACGTGGTCGTATCAAGCAAGACTTTCAGGGAGTCTGAAGCATCTTCGTGATAGTTCTCAAGATCTTTCTTCAACTGTTTATTAAGTTTGTCAACCTCATTGATCCACGCGTTGCTGAATTCGTTGCTTTCCATGCTCGCCAACCGGTCAAGAATTCTGGTGGAATCGAGCTGACCGGAAAGCGGAATCGTAATACCTCTGCTTTCGGCATAAGTCTTCAGGCGAAGGGCAACTTTGGTATGACGCTGAACGAACTCCAGTGCAAGCCTTCGATCCGAACTGTCGGAAAGACGGGCCTCGCCAGCAGATCCCAGTTGTAGCAGCGCATGCGATCTGTCGATTGCATTCACCAGGAACTTCGCATCGTCCCTTTTCTCCGTGGATGAGAACTTTTCCCTGTTGAGACCCTGAATATCCTTCTTGCCGGATTGCTGGTTACAACTCACCAGTATACACAGGAGTGTGACCGACATCCAGGTTAGTCTCAGTGCTTTCATATTCATTCCATTACAGGCCAAATTTGAAAATGTAATGCCATTAGCGGCACGCAACGGGGGGCTTACTGAAAAGAAAAAAGGTCCGACATTACCATGACGGACCTTGATTCAATGGATCTCTCGCGACTAGGGTCGTCGGGCCATTCCTGTTATAAGAGAGATTACGAATAATATCAAAAACAGGAAGAACAGGACTTTTGCTATTCCAGCAGCACCCGCCGCAATTCCACCAAATCCAAAGATAGCTGCGATGATTGCAACCACCAGGAAGATTATAGTCCAGCGAAGCATAAGTTATTATTTTAAGTAAAACATACATCTGGTTAAAGAAAACCTGTGCCAGCGGGTAAAGGAAACTTGTAACTGTGCGTGCGGCCCTTTGAGTATTAAATTCTACACATAAGCGTGCCGTATTGACCGCAAATTTCCCGGCAGTCAGGTACCTCGTTTTCACCATTAACAACCGGAGTTTCGGAAGACGTAAAAAAGAATCACAAATCCCGCTTTATCATACATTGCCAGAACACCTAAACATCAAAGTTATGGAACGGTCAATAGGCGGAAATCTGACCATAAGTGTGCGAACCCTGCTTGTGCTCTTTCTTATCTTCATGTTCATCTTTTCACTTTTCAGCTGCGATCCTACGAAAGAGACCACGCTGAAGGCTCAACGGGAACATGCAGACATTGAGTTGGAGAAAAGAAAATTAAAGGACGGTCTCACCTTCATGCTCCGCAATGTGGATTACAATTTGCGGAAGCTGGAACAAGTAACTCAGCAGTCCAGCGAGGTCAGGATACGGCGCGATGCGCTGCTTAAAGACAGGTCCGAACTTGTCGGAATCCTCAAAGACGTCAGATCCGCAACCAATGAAAACTGGTCGGTGGTATCCGCGACTGCCACCAATGCACTTGAGAATTTCCGGTTCATTTCAAATAACTAATCCGGCTCATCCGTGAACTAACACATCTTCGTTACCTACTCAACGTCTTCAATATGCGCATGAATACTTTTTCATCGGAAGTCAGATCCGCTTTTTCGTCGGGTTCCTCGATGGCATCAAGCTCCTGCATGTATCTGGACAGCGCATTTTTCTCGTAGAGCTCGATCAGACCGGGATGCACGTAGTATTTTCTGCACACGGTTCGCGTATTCCCGAGTTTACGGCTCACTTCATCAAGGGCGTAGATAATATTCTTTTTACAATCCTGCTTACTTTCAGGATTACCGACAAGACATAACGACCGCAGCAGGTTGAGTGATCCCGCCCAGGTTCTGAAATCTTTCGCGGTGAAGTCGCCGCCACTGGCCTCCCTGATGTAGTCGTTTACCATTCCTGACTCCACAGGGTGCCGGTTTCCTTCGTCATCGAAATATTGAAACAAAACCTTTCCCGGAATATCCCTGCATTGTCGTACGATCCGCGCAAGCCGCGCATTCTTAAGCGTTACAGTCTGGCTTTTCCCCTTCTTCCCTATAAACGAAAAGCGCAGCTTATGGCCTTCGATCCGCACATGATTGTCGAGTAGCGTGGTGATGCCATGCGACCCGTAGAGCCTATTGTAGTCCTCGTTTCCAATACGGATATAGGTTCGTTCCATGAGACTGACGATTGTCGCAAGGACGCGCGTCTGCGTCAGTCCCTTCAATTCCATATCAGTTTCTATTCTTTGCCTCAACACCGGAAGCGCTTTACC